>CAIXQW010000034.1 GCA_903921675.1 uncultured bacterium
ATATTATTATTTTTTAGAAAAAGTGGTATAGATGCCCATAGGTTGGTAGAGCCAAAGCTAAGCAATGGCGATGAAAATGAAGTAGAAATTGTATTGCAAAATAACAGCAATATGCAAATGCAATTGCAAATTATAGATGAGCTACCAATACAGTTTCAAAAAAGAGACTTTAAAATTCATGATACAATAAAAGGCTTTCAGCAAAAAAAATACATCTACAAAGTAAGGCCTGTTAAACGCGGCGAGTATGTATTTGGCGTTATAAATATTTTTGCTACTTCGCCAATTGGATTTATACAACGCAAATATGTGTGTCAGCAATATGATGCAGTAAAAGTATATCCTTCTTTTTTACAAATACGCAATAAAAATTTAAATGGTATTGCCAATCAGCAGCAAGTAGGCGATAATAAGCTAATGCGCATGAGTAATAGTATGGAGTTCGACCATATTAAAGAGTACTCGCAAGGCGATGACATTCGCACCATCAACTGGAAAGCCACAGCGCGCAAAGGGCAAATGATGGTCAATACATTTACCGATGAGCGCAGTCAACAAATATATTGCTTGTTAGATATGGGTCGCATTATGAAGATGCCTTTTAATGGCATGAGCCTATTGGACTACTCCATCAATGCTAGTTTGATGCTAAGCTTTACAGTGCTGCACCGCAATGATAAGGTAGGCGTCATGACCTTTAATAACAAGCTAAACGATATATTAAAAGCTAGTAAAGTAAAGAGCCAATTAAGCCGCATTACAGAAGTATTGTACAAGCAAGACACCAACTTTTTAGAAAGCAATTACGAGGCGTTAATGCAAGGCATTCGCTACCATGCAGGGCAACGTAGCCTTATCATGCTATTTACTAATTTTGAAACATCTAATGCGCTAGAAAGACACATGCCATACCTAAAGTCGATAGCGCGCAAGCACTTGCTATGTGTAGTGATTTTTGAAAATAAAGAATTGAAAAACATCCATACCAATTACCAAGATACGCTAGAAGGAATTTATGTAAAAACGTTAGCAGATCGATTCCATTTCGAGAAAAAGAGAATTGTAAAAGAGCTAAGCAAAGAAGGAATTTTAAGTATCTTTACCACACCAGAAAATCTAAGTACAGATGCTATTAATAAGTATTTGGATTTAAAGAACAAGCGGATATTGTAATGCCTTTAATAAAATATTAAACACACCATATATGCAGCCAATACAAATAACCCTTACGCTATTTAATAGGCCTTTTAAATTAAAAGTAATGTCACAAAGTGAAGAGGCATTGCGCAGTGCTGTAAAAAGCATGAATGAAAATATAGAAACCTACAAAAAACAATTTCCGGGGCAAGACGACTTTAACTACCTAGCAATGGCTGTAATGACCCTTGTAAGCGGCATGTCAGAAAACCCAAGCGGTGCAATAGATGCAGCGGTGATAGAGAAGTTGAGAAAGGTGGAGGAGATGTTATAAAAATTAGTAAGTTAAAAAAATAATAGTTACTAAATTCATATATCCCATGCTTGTAGCATCAATAGCAAACATTACTTTTTATTAAATGCAATTCAGCAAGAATTTGTTGCGCTTTTTGCAATAGAAAATACATTAGTGTATCACTCTAATGCCTTAATGTTATCCGATTTTTTTGATAGCTAAATAGCATTTTTTGATAAATATATAAGCTGTTTGTAAAATTGGTATAGCTACATAAACCGTTTGTGATGCTATACAAATAAGATACAATTTTCAAAAAATGCATGATACTTTTTTAACCAATGAAATTAGCAGTGTGTTGTGTAAATTGTAAATAATACAGAGAGATGCTTGATTGTAATATTATTATCAGTACCTTCTGACGATTGCTTAGCTGCCTATGTTAGCATTGTTAACAAACTCAATCCCAACCCCGCTACAATTGCAAGTACTTTTTTAAAATCTAAATCATGATGTTTGGTGCCACTTTCAAAAAATATGGTTGTAGAAATATGAATAAACGCACCTATTACAATTGGGACAAAATGAGTAAGTACTTGGTTGATAAACAAATAATTTTTACCAAAATAAATAGCTAAAATTCCAGCTAACGGAGTGATGAATGCAAATTGCAAAAGTGTACTGATTTTCTTACTTTTAGAAATTGGCAAAGTGGTTACCACACTCATCAGCGTTAATGCTTCAGGTGCTTTATGTGCTGCTACACCAAGAAACAAGCTAGGTATAGTATTGATTTGTGTAAAATTATAACCCAAAGGAATACCCTCCATAAAGGCATGAATACTTAGTCCTAAAAGGATTGGCGATAAAGCTATGGCATGATTATGTTCATGCGTATGTATATGGCCATGTTCTAAACCATGTGAAAATTTTTGTAAAAAAAGTTGCAGAAAAAACCCAATTAATATATATATACCGGCACTAAAATGTAAATCCGAAAATGTTTCAGGTAGTAGATGCAAAAAGGTAATGCCAAGCAAAATAGCACCACTAAATGCTAATAGATAATTATTCCATTCTTTATTTAATTGCAAGTAAACAGGAATTAATCCGCCAGCAATGGTCACTAAAAATAATGCTATAAAAAATACCCAAATCATAATTCGCTCCTCATATTAAAATAATTACCAGTTAAATATCCTATCCAACAGCCTAGGATTGCTCCAGCCAAAACATCTATTGGGTAATGCACTCCTACATATACCTGGGCATAAGCCACAGCTGCAGCCCAAAAAAATGCTAGATATTTTATACCACTATGAAACTTACCACATGTAATATAAATAAACATAGCCATAGCAAAATGATTTGTAGCATGGCTGCTAGGAAAGCTAAACCCATGACTATCTGGTACAATATGCCTGTGCATGCCATTCCACATTGGGTCTATGCAGGGCCTAAGCCGATGCACTAATGGCTTTAATAATTTAGCGCTAAAAAAATCGCCTAGCCCAAACGTAATTAAATAGAATAGCGCCCATAGCATTCCTTTTTTACCAAAATTTTCATACATCACCACTATTAAAAACAGATACAATGGCGACCAAAAAAACGGATTACGCAAATACGGGAAAATAAAATCAAAGAACGCATTATGCCAATGTGCATGCACATTTTCAAATACACGATAATCCCAATTTACTATTTTTTGTATCACGAGGCTGCAATTTACACTATACAATTATCAATTTGCAATTAACAATATGCAATTGTAGTTTTTTAGCAATTAGTTCTTCTCAAAAATCATTATTAACCTTGGGCTATTGGCTTCCTCAAATTTACCTAATTGATAATCTCCAAAATATTCTACCAAAGTTGCGCCGGCTTTTGCAAACATTGCTTTAAAATCATCTAAATAAAATGCTTGCACAGATTCCATAAAATGTTGGGGAGCATTATTGCCATCTAGCACTTCTATATCTTTTATAAAAAGGCCGTTTTCTAATTTTTTACGGATTAAAAAAGTAATACTGCCTTCGTGAACAACAAAATCTGATTGTTCTTGAATAACAGCTTCCCCTTTAAAGCTATTAATAAAGTCTACTACAATTTTTCCTCCTTTTTTTGCAGCTGAAACCATTGCCGTAGCTGCTAATTCATTTTGGTGTCTATGTTTAAAATATCCAAAACTAGTAAAGCAATTCATCACTACATCAAAATAATTTGTTCGTATTACATTGCGCATATCATGCACATAAAATTGCAAAAAATCATTTTCAAATTGCTTTGCATAAGAGATGCTATTATCGCTAAGGTCTGCACCAATTACATCCAATCCATGCTTATTTAGCATAATGCTATGCCTACCTTTACCACATGCAAGGTCAAATACTTTTGCATGTGTTGGCAAATACAAATGCGCTACCATATTATCTATAAATAGTTGCGCTTCTTCATCATTTCTATGTTTGTATAAAAGATGGTAGTATTCGCTATCAAACCAAGTGTCAAACCATTCTTTGTTCATTTTGTAAAGATAGATAATTTAGTAGCAAGATATGAGTATCAAGTATCAAGATGGGATTGTAAAGTAACAATTTTCTTAAAACTAAAAAATGAGAGATTCGAATGCATTTAAAGTTTAAACTTTAGATTTTTTAAAGAATAATAATGATTTCACTTTAAAAATAATGATATCAATATCTTGATACTAAAATCTTGATACTTGCTACTTACTTCTACAATCAATTATATACCTTTGCCCCATGGCAATTTTAAAAACAATTTCTGGAATACGCGGAACAATTGGTGGTAAAGAAGATGAAGGAC
Source organism: uncultured bacterium (assembly GCA_903921675.1). GTDB lineage: Bacteria > Bacteroidota > Bacteroidia > Chitinophagales > Chitinophagaceae > CAIXQW01. The sequence goes on from CAIXQW010000034.1 coordinate 4,262, forward strand.
TTAGCCCTATAGATGTAGTAAAATATACAGCAAGCTTTGGACAATTAATGATAACACCTAGCAACAAAAAAATTGTTGTTGGCAGAGATGGCAGAATGAGTGGTGCAATGGTGCATCAATTAGTAACTGCTACATTGCAAAGTATTGGTGCTACAATTATAGATTTAGGATTAAGCACTACTCCAACAGTAGAAATGGCTGTAAAAATAGAAGGTGCTGCAGGTGGAATAATATTAACCGCAAGCCACAATCCACGCGAATGGAATGCTTTGAAATTATTAAATAGTAATGGCGAATTTATTAATGCAGAAATTGGTCAAGAAGTTTTAGCAAATGCAGATAATAAATCTACAGTGTTTGCAGAGGTGACGGAATTGGGTACAGTAGTAACCAATAACACTTATATGCAAAAACATATAGATGCTATACTTGCGCATCCATTGGTAAATGTAAAAGCAATAGCTGCAAAGAATTTTTCTGTAGTAGTAGATGCCATTAATAGCACAGGTGCAACATTTGTGCCGGCATTATTAAATGCATTAGGTGTATATAATATTACTGTTATAAATGATTCAGTAACAGGAAATTTTGCACATAACCCTGAGCCATTGCCAGAAAATTTAAAAGAATTGTGTAGTACTGTAGTAGATACCAAATCTCATATTGGTATTGCTGTAGATCCAGATGTAGACAGACTTTGCTTTGTAAACGAGGATGGCTCATTATTTGGAGAAGAGTATACTTTGGTAGCTGTGGCAGATTATATTTTACAACATAAAAAAGGCAATACAGTTAGTAATCTAAGTAGCACAAGAGCTTTGCGCGACGTAACAGAAAAACATGGTGGCACTTATTATGCAAGTGCTGTAGGCGAAGTAAATGTGGTTAGTAAAATGAAAGAAATGCATGCGGTAATTGGTGGAGAAGGAAATGGTGGAATTATTGTACCAGAATTACATTACGGTAGAGATGCATTGATTGGCATAGCATTGTTCTTAAGCCACCTTGCTACTTTTGGTAAAAGCATGAGCCAACTGCGCAGTACATACCCGCAATACGTGATTAGTAAAAATAAAATAGAGTTAGATGCTAGTATAGATTTACAGAAAATATTCACAAGCCTAAAAGAAAAATATAAAGCACAGCCAATCAATGATATTGATGGTTTGAAAATAGAATTTGGCAATGATTGGGTGCATTTAAGACCTAGTAATACAGAGCCTATTATTAGAATATACAGCGAAAGTAGCAATGATACAACTGCAGAAAATATAGCAAGAAAAATAATGATTGATATACATGAAGCTAGCAAAGCATAGCCGCTTAGCTATTGATATTGTTGTAAACAGATTGTGATAATTCGGAAATAAAATTTGGCAACTTCATTTTATCGTCACCTCTAGATAAGATGGTAATGATATAAGGATGATTTAAAATATAAACAATGCCAGATTCATGTAATTGCGTAACACCATTTCCATTAGAGTATTCACCAAATTTGTGCGAGCACTTTACATCTCCTGGAAGGTTTTTTGTAATACCACTTTTAAATGGAGATTTGGTAAGAATGTTTAATACATAATTAGAATTTTTTTCATTTAAATAAGTACAATTAAATAATACTCTAAAAAATTTACTATAGTCGCTAGCTTTGATAGTATAATTCATGTCTTGCATACTTGTATTTGGAATTTCTAAA
>CAIXQW010000035.1 GCA_903921675.1 uncultured bacterium
CAAGAGATTCGTTAGGAAATAATTTTATATTTGAAATTATCCATAATTAATTAACATAGCTAACACCCTTGCTATTGCTTGGCTATATTTGCACATCATGAATTCAGCAACAGGCATTAAAATTTTTTCAGGACAAACAAGTTCTGCTTTAGGACAAAAAATAGCTATGGCACATGGCTCGCCACTAGGCGATAGCACATTACAAAAGTTTAGTGATGGAGAATTTCAACCCATTTTTAATGAAAGTATCAGAGGTAATTATGTGTTTTTAATTCAAAGCACCTGCCCTCCTACCGAAAATTTAATGGAATTGTTGATGATGATAGATGCAGCGCGTCGTGCTAGTGCTGGTTACATTTGTGCAGTAATTCCTTATTTTGGATTTGCACGCCAAGACCGCAAAGACAAGCCACGTGTGGCTATTGCAAGTAAATTGGTAGCAAATTTGTTAACTACAGCTGGTGCAAATCGTGTAATGACCATGGATTTACATGCACCACAAATTCAAGGATTTTTTGATATACCGGTTGACCATTTAGATGGCAGTGCAATATTTATTCCTTATATAGAAAACCTAATCAAAGAACACGCTATGCCTAATCTTACATTTGCTAGTCCAGATGTAGGCAGTACCAATAGAGTGCGCGAAGTTGCAACATACTTTGGTGCCGACATGGTAATATGCGATAAGCAAAGAAAACGCGCCAACGAAATAGCAGGCATGACAGTAATTGGAGACGTAGTAGATAGAGATTTGATATTGATAGACGATATTTGCGATACTGCTGGCACATTGACCAAAAGCGCTGCAATGCTGATGGATAAAGGTGCTAGAAGTGTTCGCGCATTTTGCACGCATCCAGTATTAAGCGGCAAAGCTTACGAAAATATCGAAAATAGTGTATTGTCAGAGCTGGTTGTTACAGATACCATACCGTTGAAACAAGCAAGCAGCAAAATAAAAGTACTAAGCACTGCCGACCTTTTTGCACACTGCATCCAAAATGCATATAGTAATGAAAGCATCAACGATTTGTTTGTACACGAAAAAATTAAAAAAGCAAATTTGGTGTAATCTAAATTGATTTAAATAAAATTAGAAAACGAGTTGTATGGAGATATGGCTCGTTTTTTTGTGCTAAATTTATAATCTAATAAAATCAAAATTCTTAGTGGAGCCATTTTGAATTTACAAAAGCCTTCAAGGTTTTAATTAATAAAAAATCATAGGCATTCAAATCTTCTTTATCACCCAAAACCTTCTATAATCCTAATAAACCCATATAAATCGACCTAGTTTTGTTAAACAATCCCACAAATTATTGCTTTTTTATTCATTTTACCTTACCTTCGCGTTCCAAAATTTAAAAACAAAAAATAATGAAAACAGTTACAATCGAAGGACAACTTAGAAGCGAAATGGGTAAAAAAGCAGCTCGTGCTATTCGTTCTAAGGAGCAAGTGCCTTGTGTAATTTATGGCGGTCCCCAATCCGTGCATTTTACAGCAACGCAAAAAGATTTAAAACCATTTATCTACACACATGAGTTTCAATACGCAGAAGTAAAGGTAGAAGGTAAAACCTACAAATGCATTTTGAAAGATTTGCAATTTAATAAAGTAACAGACAATTTGCAACACGTAGATTTACTAGAATTAGTAGAAGACAAAATGGTGTTGGCTAATATTCCAGTATCTTTTACAGGTACTAGTATTGGTGTAAAAAATGGTGGTCGCTTTATTGCTAAAGTAAAAAGTGTAAAAGTAAAATGCTTACCTAAGTTTTTACGTGACACATTGGCTGTGGCAATTGACACACTAGAAATTGGTAAAAACTTACGTATCGAAGATATTAAATACGAAGGTATAACCATTATGCAAAGCCCACGTATTCCTATCGCATCTGTTGTTACTACTCGTGCTTTGAAACAAGCAGAAACAGAAGCTAAAAAGAAATAAGCCTCACACTTTAAAATACACAAAAAGCCAATCAGAGATGATTGGCTTTTTTATTGCAAAAAATTTACTAAGCAAGACTTTTCCGCGCATATTTTCCCCGCAGATACACGCAGATGGATTTTCTATTACATTTTACTCCTTGAACATTAATAAACTGCAAATAAAACAATCTTTAAACCTTTCTCGCTATCCCCAATGTGCCTTATACATATACTCTTTCTGCACAACGCCATTTACCAAAATCCTTAAAAAATACTTTTTATTGGGGTTTAAATCTGTAGCTGTAAATTCATATTTAACATTGTATTTTTCTTTAGCAATATTGCCATAAGGCTCATAGCATATTTCTTTTTTTTCAGGAGAAACAGGCTTCCCAATTTCATCATAAATAGCAGTCACTACAATATCATTTGCTTTCATATTATGCAAAATCCAATTGCCTTTAGCACTCATTTCCATGGTATTTGTTTGCACTATTACTGGCCTTTGATAATTTTCTCTAATAAATGGCTCTAGCTTTTGGCTGGTAACTTTGCAAATGTAATTACGATATTTCATAACCTTCATGCTATCCTCACCATCTACATCGATATTCGGGTTTCCTTTATTAAGTAGGCACCATAAAGCTTGCTGCTCGGCATAGGCCTGCTGTGGGTAATGGCTTATTATTTTACACATTGTATTGGCTTTTTCATCAGCATAATTCATAATAGTAAAATTACTTTCTATATCTGGGCATCCATCGCTGCGCTGGCAGCATAATGCATTGATAGTAACTTCCTTTTCTTGATTTGGTTGCAAGGCTATCAATTGTTCTTCTGTAATTAAATGGTCTTGCATAGCCTCGTTTTCGTGCTTTAGGTACATGCCTGGAGTAATACTAATTTCTTGTGCTTGTGGGCTAATATTTTTCAACTTCATTTTTACACATTTGCCGTAATGACTTCCTGTGCTTTTTATGCTTAGCGTAATTTTCTTTGCCTGCAATGCATCAGTAATAGTAACAGCAGAAAGCACTCCTGCTTGAAGCAATATTAATATTGCAATGATTAACCTCTTTTTCATTATTTGTTGTTTTGCAATACTAACGTAAAGATTAAGTCAAATGATATTTACTTAAATTTATTTAACACAACTTTCTATTTTATTAATATACAGCCATAAAAAAACCATACAAATTGTATGGTTTATAATGTTTTAGATGATGTGTATTACCACATGCTATTTTTCTTGGGACATTTAGATGGTCCATAAGGCCAAAGATTACCGAAGCTATCAAAATAAAGAGTTACGCCAATACCGCCAAACCAATACATATCGTAGCTTCTTTTATCACCACGTTGGTAACCATAACTAGGATAATCTCTTTCCCAACCCTTTATTTCATCTCTTCTAAAACTTAGGTCTACACTTTGGCGGCCCTTGTAGGCATACAAAGTATCCATATTTACAAAACTCTTGCTTACATCGTCTAAATAATCTGTCATAGTAAAACGGAAGCCCATTTCTGCTGAAACCAATACTTTTTTACCAATCAACACTTTCATTCCACCACCCATTGGCACCGCAAAATTCACTAAATTGTAGTTTTTTCTATCCGTATATGTAGGTAATCCTTGGCCTTCTGTAGCTAATGGTTTTAAATAAACTTTTTCATCATTGGCATCACCGGTGTAAGGATTAAAATAAAATACACTAACACCACCAAATATATATGGAGAAAAACGGCGATACATTGGATCTACTTTTAATAAATTTACTTCTACTGCACTATGAAATTCAAATAAATTGGTAGTAAAATTTAGATTACGCAAGCGGTTTGTTGCTATTTCACTAAGACTATCTGCTGCAGTTAATTCTGTATAACTAGCACCAAAACGGAATCCAACCCTTGGGTTTACAAAATATTTATATAATAACCCTCCAACTGGTGCATAACTATTGTTAGGAAACAACTTAGGTTGCAAATCGCCAAAATAATTGCTTGTACCACCAAAAATTCCCATCTCGTGATGTTTTTCTTGTGCGAAAGAAAAACATGGTATGCATAATAAGAGTATAATTAACTTCTTCAACTTGCTTTGTTTTACCTTTCAAATATACAGAATTTTATGAATGTTAAAAGTTTTGTAATCATTTTTTTAGAAAAGTTCCTATTTTTAGCACTCCTAATGGTAAAAAAACTTCCTTTTCGTATGCTTTTTGTACAAAATGCAACAAAAAACTTAACACGCAAATTATTATTGCTTGTTACTTCTTCATTAATTTTTAATTCGAATAACCTACTGGCTCAGCAAAAAAAATTAACTTATTTTGTGAATCCTATGATTGGCACAGGTGGGCATGGGCATACTTTCCCTGGTGCTACTGTTCCTTTTGGTATGATGCAATTAAGTCCTGATACAAGATTGGATGGCTGGGATGGTTGTAGTGGTTATCATTATACGGATTCTATAATTTATGGATTTAGCCATACCCATTTAAGCGGCACTGGTTGCAGTGATTATGGTGATATTTTATTGATGCCATGCAATAAAAAAATAGTACCAACAAATAAAAACTACTCCTCTGCATTTAGTCATCAAACAGAAAAAGCAAGTGCAGGTTTTTATGAAGTTTACTTAAATAAGCCACAAGTAAAAGTGCAATTAACTACTACTGCAAGATGCGGCATGCATCAATATGTGTTTGCCAAAGGCGATGAACAATTTGTAGCATTAGATTTACAACATAGAGATGAGGTAATTGATAGTGAATTGGAAATTGTTTATCCAAATAAAATTCGTGGCTATCGATTTAGCAAAGCTTGGGCAAACAATCAAAAAGTGTTTTTTGAAATAGAATTTAATAAGCCATTTAAAGATATTACTTTTTATAATAATGATTCACTTTGCAAAAAAACAAATTTACATTCTAAAAATATAAAGGCATTATTTGAGTTTGAAAATAGCAATAAACCTTTGCTTGCAAAAGTGGCAATTAGTGGTGTAGATAAGGAAGGAGCTTTGAAAAATTTAGAAACAGAAATGCCCGATTTTAATTTTGAAAAATATAAAAAGAAAGCGCAGCAAACTTGGGAAAAAGAATTAGCTGTCATTACATTAAAATCTGAAAATAGTACTTCTACAGAAGAAAAAATAAAATTTTATTCCGCTTTATATCATTGCTTTATTCAGCCAAATATTTATAATGATATAGATAATAGATACCGCGGCATGGATGATAAAATACACAGCACAAAAGGAGCTTTTAATTACTACTCTGTATTTAGTATTTGGGATACTTACCGCGCTTGGCATCCATTGATGACCATTTTAGATGCAAAGCGATGTAACGATTTCATTCAAACATTTTTAGCACAGTATGATGCTATAGGCAAACTGCCAATTTGGGAATTAAGTAGCAATGAAACTAATTGTATGATAGGCAATCATGCGGCAAGTATTATATGGGATGCTTGGAGCAAAGGCATTCATAATTTTGAGTTACAAAAAGCCTACACAGCATGCAAGGCAATGGCTACAAGCAATAAAGATGATATTCAAAGCATCATGAAATACGGTTATGTGCGCGCAGATGATGATGCAGAAAGTGTAAGTAAAACTTTAGAACTAGCTTATGATGATTGGTGTTTGGCTCAATTAGGAAATGTATTAATTATCAAGAACAATATCCAAATCTTAAAATCAAAATCTCAATTAGATTCTCTAGCAATCATGATCAATACATGGGATAATTATTATGATGCAAGCATTGTATTGCAAAAAGAAAACTTAATTACTAACCATTTTAATGACTCTATCAGTAATGAAAAATTAAAAGCAGAGGTGGCTATATTTTTAGCTCGTAGCAATAATTGGAAAAATGTATTTGACCCAACTACAGGTTTTATGCGAGCATTAAAAAACAGTACTTTTTATACTCCGTTTAGCCCTTACACCGTTGATAATAATTATACAGAAGCCAATAGTTGGCAGTATAGTTTTTATGTACCGCATGACATAGCAGGATTAATAAGATTGCATGGTGGCGAGAAAAAGTTTACACAAAAATTGAATGATTTATTTGCTGCTAAGACACAAACAGAAGGTAGAGAGCAAGCCGATATTACCGGCTTGATAGGGCAATATGCGCACGGCAATGAGCCAAGCCATCATATAACATATTTGTATAATTATAGCTTAGAACCAAACAAACGAAAAGATATTATCCATACCATTATGCAAGAAATGTACACCACAAATCCAGATGGATATATTGGCAATGAAGATTGTGGACAAATGAGTGCTTGGTACGTAATGAGTGCAATTGGCTTGTATCAAATAGCGCCGGGTAGCACAAAATACGAGTACGATGCTAGTAAATTTCAATTATGGAATCTACCTCCAAAGCCAGCAATTGTGCAAGACGAATCTGATTTATTTAACACAATGCATGCTATACATCGGCAGCCTTTATTAGGCAATTTTTCTGCAACATTTATAGCTAACCCATTTATTATAGATGCATCACAAATTTTTAAAGATAGTTTGCAAATAAAAATGCAATGCGCAGAAAAAGATGCCTATATTTTTTATTCGATTAATAATGAAGAACAAAAAATGTATGTGCATCCAATTACTATATACAACAAAAGCAACATACATTTTTACAGCGCAAAAGATGATAGGAAAAGTCCAACCCAAGAGGCTACATTTTATAAAATACCAAATGATAGAATTATAAAAATAAATAGTGTGTATAATAAAAGTTATAGTGGTGGTGGCCCAGAGGCATTGATAGATGGGCTTTTTGGAGATGTAAATTGGCGCAAAGGCAATTGGCAAGGCTACCAAAGCCAAGATTTTGAAGCGGTAATAGAATTTACAATGAATAAAAAATGTAAGCGCATTGCTGCAAACTTTTTGCAAGACCAAAAGAGTTGGATATTCTTTCCGAGTAATGTAGAATACTATGGAAGTGTGGATGGAAAAACGTACGAATTACTTTCAACCAATGATGTAACCGTACCTAGAGATGATGAAAAAAATTCTTTATTAAAAATGAATTATACGCTGACTAATAGTCAAGCTACCAAAGCCTATAAATCATTCAAAGTAATTGCCAAAAATTATGGCACCTTGCCTACTTGGCATCCTGGTGCAGGTGGAGATGCTTTTATATTTGTAGATGAAGTGGAGGTAGAGTAAGGAATTTTAAAAGAATTTTTCCGGAATTGCTTTTGCTCTATAAAAAATTATAGGCAAACTATTTGGTAGACTATTTTGCAAACGTAAGCTATCTTGATGCACAAATTGGTAGTTCATATAATAGCTTTGCCCAGCTTGATTGGTATAGAAAGTAATTTGCTTTTGCTTTGCATCTATTACATATTTTAATCCTGTATAGCTTGTCATTGGACCAGTACCTGTGTTATAAGTTTTATCGGCATGTATATCAAACCAATCAGTATCATTTTGCCAAATACCAACAATTTTTTGTTCATCAGTTTTGGTGCAACTACTTATTAAAATAATTGCAAATAATATTGCCAATACAGATTTAAAATTTACTCTCATTTTATCCAAAATATAAAGTTTTATTCTGCCATCATTTGCTGAATAACTTTTGCAATATCTTCGGCATTTGGTTTGCTAAAATAATCACCATCCGTACCATAAGCAGGTCTGTGTGGTTTAGCTGCAATGGTTCTTGGCGCAACATCTAAATATTTATAACCGCCTTGTAATTCCATTACTTGCTGAAACATATATGCAACTGCACCACTTGGAACGTCTTCATCTACAAAAACAATTCTATTTGTTTTTTTCAAACTTTCTACAATTGCATGATTAATATCGAATGGTAATAATGTTTGCACATCCACAATTTCGCAACTAATGCCGGCAGGAGTTAAATAAGTATCTACAGCATCTTTTATAATACGTAAAGTACTACCATAGCTTACAATTGTTACATCATTGCCTTGTTGGATAATTTCTGGAATACCTAATGGCACCGTAAACTCATTAATATTACTTGGCAAATTTTCTTTTAATCGGTAACCATTCAAGCATTCTACAACAATAGCTGGCTCATCCGCTTGCAGCAAAGTGTTATACATCCCTGCAGCTTGTACCATATTTCTAGGCACACATAAATGCATACCTCTTACACTATTAATTATCATACCCATTGGGCTACCACTATGCCAAACACCTTCTAGACGGTGGCCACGAGTACGCACAATAATCGGGCAACGCTGCCCGCCTTTAGTACGATATTGCAATGTAGCAACATCATCGCTTAAAGGTTGTAATCCGTATAATAAATAATCTAAATATTGAATTTCGGCTATTGGCCTAAGCCCACGCATGGCCATACCCATGCCTTGCCCCATAATAGTAGCTTCGCGAATACCTGTGTCAAATACTCTCCATCCGCCATGCTTTTCCTGCAATCCACTAAAGCCTTGGTTCACATCTCCAATGGCTCCCACATCTTCGCCAAAGGCAAATATTTTAGGATTGGTAGCAAGCTTGTAATCGAAAAATTGGTTCAATACTTCAAAACCATTTAAAGTTTTTGCATCTGCATCATATACCGCCGGCACAATAGGTACTGCAAATACATTATTAGGTGAATTACTATACAAAACAGAACTATATTTTTCATACCCATCGTTTTGCAAGTCTGCATAATAATTTTGCAATCGACTTTTTGCTTCTCCATTAGGCGCAATAAATAATATTTGCGCTAAAGTGCGCATTACATCTTTACGAATTGGCTCTTTAATAGCTGCTAAATCAGCAAGCATTTTTGCAATTTTTTCTGCAGCTTCTCCCGACTCAAATATTACTTGTTGCCCAAGTGAATTGATGTGCTGAATTTGCTGATGTATTGGTTCTAAAAATTTAGCCCAAGCAAATTTCTTTGCTTCAATGGTATCTTCTTTGGCTTTGGCTTCTAGAACCAACAACTCATCATCCGTTGCTAATTCTAATCCCAAAATATACTCACGCATTTTTACTATGCAATCCCAATCTTTTTCCCATTGTAATCTTTCGTGGCTTTTATATCTTTCGTGGCTACCACTTGTGCTATGTCCTTGGGGTTGTGTAATTTCTTGTATATGAAATACAGCAGGAATATGTGTATCTCTTATTTTTTGAACAGCAGGTGCTAAAGTTTTATTCAATTCTGCATAATCCCAACCTTTGATGGTATAAATATCTATGCCTCCTAATTTTTCGTCGTGTTTAAATCCTGCTAATGCTTCACTGATACTGCTTTTTGTAGTTTGATATTTTTTAGGAACACTGATACCATATCCATCATCATATACAAAAATAGCTAGTGGGACTTGCATCACACCTGCAGCATTTATTGTTTCCCAAAATAATCCCTCAGAGGTACTTGCATCACCAATGGTTACAAATGCCACTTCGTTTCCGTTGTTACTAAGTGTTTTAAATTGGCTCAATGCTTCTACTTTTCTAAACATTTTGCTTGCAAAAGCCATCCCTAACCCACGCACCATTTGGCCAGCTGTAGGACTAATATCCGAACTGCTATTTTTTTGTTTAGTAAGGTCTTTCATCTCACCATTTTCATCTATCCAACGCGTGGCGTAATGTCCATTCATTTGGCGGCCAGCACTGCTACTTTCTAACTCTACATCTGGTATGGCATATAGCTGCGCATAGAATTGCTTTGCATCACTCATGCCACTAGCAAACATAAATGTTTGATCTCTATAATATCCTGCTCTAAAATCGCCTTCCTGAAAAACTTTTGCAATAGCAATTTGTGCCACCTCTTTCCCATCTCCAAAAATTCCAAATTTTGCTTTGCCTGTTAATACTTCTTTTCTACCAAGCAAGCTAGTTTCGCGGCTATGTACAGCTATATAATAATCGTTTAATATATTTTGTTTAAATTGATCTAAATCTATTTTTTGAGTAGATGCTTCTATTGTAGTTTTGCTAGCCATACCTATTATTGCTTATGCTACAAATATAAGGCGAAATATAGTTTGGATTTATCATCACAATCTAAATTCTAGA
>CAIXQW010000036.1 GCA_903921675.1 uncultured bacterium
TAATGATAAATAAAATAATTTGAAGAAAATTTTAGATTACAACCATATAAAATTGTAGTGCTCAGCAATACTATTTTTCTAGCACAATCGTTACAGGCCCATCATTTACCAAACCTACTTTCATATCTGCCCCAAATACACCTGTTTGAATTGGTTTGCCTAAATCTTTACTAAGTTGCGCAATCATATTTTCGTAAATTGGAATTGCAATATCTGGCTTGGCTGCTTTAATAAAACTTGGTCGATTACCTTTTTGTGCATCGCCATATAATGTAAATTGGCTGACCAAAATTATATCACCGCCAATATCCAAAATACTTTTATTCATCAAGCCATGCTCATCATTAAAAATGCGCATGTTCACAATTTTACTACTCATCCAAGCAATTGTAGCTACATTGTCATCGTGTACTATTCCTAGCAATACTAATAAGCCATCGTTTATTTTTGCTACTACTTCATCATTTATTGTTACAGAGGCCTCTTGCACTCTTTGTATTACAGCTTTCATTATGTTCTAAATTAATATTCAATATTAATCATTTGATGGTATTTATTTTTATCTTTAGAAAAATTTTTAGAATGAAAAAGATTTTATTTTCTATTGTTGTATTATCTGCTATTGCAATAAATATGCAAGCACAATTCAGTATGGGTATTCAAGCAGGTGCAAGTACATCTATTCCCAACTATACTACTTTGCCTGATGCTAAAAGTATTTTGTTTGTGCAGCCTGGTTTAGTAATGAATTATCAATTTGCAAAATTATTTAGTGTAAGACCAGGATTTAATTATTTACAAACTGGATATGAGTCTATAGATTTAATAAGTGCGGGCAATGAAATTAAAAATTCTTTAAAGGTAAACAACCTTCAAGTGCCATTAGATTTATGTGTGCCTATCAAAGCTGGACCAGGCAAATTTGTTTTATGCGCAGGACCAACATTGGTATTTGGGTTAAATGGCACATCTAACATTGATAGTACCTATTCAGGTATTGCAACAACTCCTATTAATAAAAAAATTACTTTTGGCAATAATATTGGCGAATTCCGTCAAATAAACTGGGGCACAAACTTTGGACTTGGCTATACATTTAAAAGTGGATTAGATATGCGAGCACATTATAATTTAGGAGGTTCTAATAATATAAATGGTAAAACTTCTACAACTACAAATAACGTTTTATCTGTATTGATTGGCTATTATTTTATTAAACCTAAAAAGTAGATGCTACCTATAAATTCACAGCCATTTGATAATTTTAGTAGGCATTGCTAAATCTGTAAATAATTTTTTGCCTTTGCCAAAGTATTGCCATACAATACTTTCCTTGAACACCCCATTATTATGTTTTATAGCATCATATCCGCTTGGGTTACTTGCTTTTCTTTTCTTCCACCAATACCCAAACTTTGCATAAAAATGAAAGTGTGCTTTTATAATCATTTTTATTTCTTTAAAATCTCTTCTTAGCAAAGCTCTTGCACCTGCTACGCCATCCAAAATTAATCGTAACGGGAACAACCAAATCCATCTACTAAATGGTAGATTTTTTGTAAGTAATATTAAACTGTTTCTGTAATTATAATAAATTTTTGCAGGGCTACCATAACTAATAACGCTACCACCAATATGATATACTGTGCTGCTACCACAATATGCAATACGTTGGTTATGATTAATCATTCTCCAACACAAATCTATTTCTTCCATGTGGGCATACAAATCTCTATCTAATCCGCCAAGTTGATGATATATTTCTGCTCGCAAAAACATACATCCACCTCCTGCCCAAAATGTTTCAATGGTATCATTATATTGATTGGTATCTTCTTCTAATGTAAAAAATATTCTTCCTCTACAAAATAAGTAGCCCCATTTATCCATAAATCCGCCACCAGCACCTGCATATTCAAACATTTTTTTATCGCGGAAATACTTAATTTTTGGTTGGCACGCACCAATATCTACGTTCGCTTCCATTAAGCTATGCAAAGGCGCAAACCAATTAGGCGATACTTCAAAATCGGCACTAAGCATTACATAATACTTTGCCTTAATTTGGAGCAATCCTTCGTAATAACCATTTGCAAAGCCATGGTTTGTTGCTATTCTTATTGTTTTTACAGTAGGGAAGTGCTCTTGCACATATTGTAATGTGCCATCTGTGCTTGCATTGTCTATTAATATAATATCATAGCGGCCAGTACTTTCTGCAATTAATTCCGGAAAAAAGTCTTTGTGTAAATCTTTGCCATTGTAGCTAAGCAATACTACTGCAGTATCATGCACGCATTGAATCATTTGGGGCAAATTTGCTAAAAATTATTTGTACTTAGGGTTATAAGTAGTGCTTTCTGGCACTTCCTGGTCGGAAGTAGTGTGATATTCATGGCTCCATAATGCGTATCCGCATCCACCAATAAATACAAAAAATCCTAAGAAAAATAAACGAAATAAAAACTTTGCCCTAGAAGGTTTAGCGTAATTGATATCGTTTTGATTAGGTAATACTTCGTAATTTGGTGTTGCTTGATTTGCCATTGAATTAATTTTTTGCTTGGCAAATTTAAGCGAAAAATTGGAATATTACCATGATTTACGCTTTGAAAATAGCACTTGCAAGTTATTTTTTGCTTGTTTTAATGCATTATGCCGCTGCAAAGTGCCAAAAATAGTGGTTTGAAGTAATTTATTAATTATTAAGGTTTTTAAATGAAAAGCAAGCAAAAAATTCTAACGAAAAATGAAAATAATATTTATACTCTTTTTATTAGTATTTGTCAAAGTAGCCTTTGGGCAAATACTTAATCTTTTTCTATAAATAAGCTAGAAGGCTGGTATGCTTGCAAAAGAAATACCAATAACGAAATTGCAAATCACGGAAATAGTAATTTATTTGATAGAACATCTAGTATAGACAGAAATGGCATAGCTAAATAGCTGCTATTTATTAAATGGCACATCTGAGAGTTTAGAAGTGCGCATACAAACATTTACAAGGTAATTAACTTTAATTATAAATTGAAGACAAAATTATTTCTAAATTTCCTCCATAATAAATCTTATTTTGCATCTTCAAACACGGTAGGGTAAATTTTGAATTCTATTTTCAATTGGCGATTTTTGATGGGTCTCATTGCAATTAGCATTGTGGGCTATGGTATTTATTTTACTAATCAATTGGCCAAAGATATTTCTATTGAAGAAACCAACAGGATAAAAAATTATGCATCTGCTATTGAAAGTATTAGCAGCCCAAATAGTTCTGCAGATATTAGCTTTCAAACAGATATTATTACAAGTAATAAAAATATTCCAGTAATAATGACCAACGAAAAAGGAGAAGTAATAGATTATGCCAATTTAGGTTCCAACAAAAATAAAAATCAGTCCGAGGAAAAAATAGTTGACCAAAAACTAAAACAAAAAATTGCCGAATTTAAATTACTACATCAACCAATAAAAATAGAAGGGCAACATCCGAATTTTGTTTATTACGGAGAGAGCTATATTTTACAGCAGTTGCGCTATTTTCCTTTTATACTTTTTGGCATTATAGCCATATTTATTTTAATTGTATTTATAGCTTACAACAGCGCCAATAAAAGCATTCAGAATAGAGTATGGGTGGGCATGAGTAAGGAAACCGCGCATCAGCTTGGTACACCATTGATGAGTATGATTGGCTGGCTAGAATATTTGCGCAACATTGGCCAAGAAAAAGTAGCCAACGAGATGGAGAAAGACGTGGACCGACTGAAATTAATAGCAGATAGATTCAGCAAAATAGGCAGCACACCACAGTTACAAGAAGAAGATATTGTATTACGATTACAATCTGTAGTAGAATATATGCGCAGGCGTAGTTCTGCAAAAGTAAATATCACATTAGATAAAAAAGGCGAAACAGATGTACCTATCATGCTAAACGGCCCATTGTTTGATTGGGTAATAGAAAACCTAATACGCAATAGCCTAGATGCAATGAATGGTGAAGGGAGTATACATGTGTGCCTTGTCAATAAACCAGCAGAAGTAATTATAGATGTTACAGATACCGGCAAAGGTATTCCTGCGTCGCAAATGAAGAAAGTATTTAAGCCAGGCTTTACTACAAAAAAACGTGGTTGGGGTTTAGGCCTAAGCCTTGCCAAACGAATAGTTAGCAAATACCATCATGGTAGTATAGAAGTATTAAAAAGTGAGCCGAATGTAGCTACTACTTTTAGAATAATTTTTAAAAGATAATTGTCTAAACACCAAATTGTGTTAAATGGTGATCCAAATGTTTATAAAGCATATTGTTCCATTCTGTGCTAGTTAGTGCACCAAAAGAATGAGACTCTTTTCCTTCGAACTTAGCAGCACCAGCAGCTTCAGTCATTTTTAAATAAGATACTAGTCTTTCCTTTTCTACTTCAAATTCTCTATCGCCTTTTATTAAAAATTGTGGTGCTGTGCTACTATTTTTACTGTAAGGTTTTTGGCCAACTACTTTTCCTTTTACTAGCAACTTTAAAATAAATTTCACAAAGCTACTTGGTTTTGGATGAATATCATCGTACACCATTTCGTAGCTAACATTGCAATGCGATAGCATTTGCGCCGCACTCATTGTTCCCCATTGCGGAGTTGTGCTAGGCGTTAATGCATTGATACGCAAAATAATTTGGTTGGTAACATCTTGCGAGAATATATTAGGTAATGCCATAATTGTTGATTTTATATGAGACTGTAAAATTAAGAAATATAATGCAAGAAATGCTGCTGTCTGCCATGATTACAGCAATAGAGATATGCATCTTGTAAAATATTATTTAACAGCAAATGCGAATTAATTTTTTATTCCTATTTTTACGAAATGAAAAAAATATTATTATCCTTCGTGTTGTTTGCAATTGCCGTTAGCGCATTTGCCCAAAACAGAAAAGTAAAAATGGTAACCACAATGGGTACTATAGTTTTGGAGTTATATTTAGAAACACCAAAACACGCAACTAATTTTTTAAAATTAGCTAACGAAAAAACATTAGATAGCACGCTGTTTCATAGGGTTATAAAAGGCTTTATGATTCAAGGCGGAGATGTAACTAGCAAGCGCGCTGCAGCTGGTGTGCAATTAGGCTCTGGCGATTTGGGTTACAGAGTAGATGCTGAGTTTATGCCAGAAAAATATTTCCATAAAAAAGGTGCATTATGTGCAGCACGTGATGGCAATCCTGCAAAGGCTAGTAGCAGCTGTCAGTTTTATATTGTACAAGGCAAGGTAATGACCAATGAAGAATTAACGCGTATGGGTAAGAAATTTACACCAGAGCAAATAGCGGCTTACACCACAATTGGTGGCACTCCATTTTTAGATGGCGAGTACACCGTGTTTGGACAAGTGTTAGAAGGCATGGATGTAGTAGAAAAAATTGCAGCTACACAAACAGCTCCAGGCGATAGACCAGTGGCAGATGTAAGAATCATTAGTGTAAGAGAAATTAAAAAGCGCAAGAAATGCTTAGGAATATTTTAGTAATAAATATTTAGGATAAGTTAATTATAAAAAGAGCATTCAGAAATGAGTGCTCTTTTTATAATGTGCAATAGCATTTTTTATTTTCTACGCCTTTCTTAATTATTGTAATAATAATTAAAAGGATGCCAACAATTTGCAACCATGTAGCAACAGTTAATAATGGCATAGCAAAATAATAATGCATAATTTTAGCTAAACTCCCAATTAGCTTAATCATATAGCCAACTAGAAAAGTAATGAATTCTCAGAAAAAAAAATGAATAGTAGAATGAAGAATCTTTAAATGATCTACCACTACTTTTACTCTACAAATCTTTTATCTGTTTCCATCACAGTGCCGCACTTTTTGCAAGTGCGCAAATCTTCGCTGCTATAATAATGCTTAAAGTGAGGGAGAAAATCTTTTTCTACATTTTGCAATTCAAATTTTACTTCGTGTAATAAGTGATTGCAATTGTCGCAAAACCACATTAATCCATCTTTGAAATTTTTACCAGCGCGCACTCGTTCTATTACTAAACCAATACTTCCTTCTTCGCGGCCTGGACTATGGGCAGTATTTGGTGGCAGTAAAAACATATCACCTGGTCCCAAATGCACAGGCACCATCTCGCCATCTTGTTGGGTTTTGATAATAATATTACCTTCTAATTGGTAAAATAATTCTTCTGTTTCGTTAAAATGATAATCTTTGCGCGCATTAGGCCCCGCTACTACCATCACGATATAATCTGTGCCTTCTGGGTATAAATTTTTATTAGCCACAGGGGGCTTTAATAATTGTCTGTTTTCTTCAATCCATTTATTTAGGTTGAATGCACTACGTATTGCCATGTTTGAAAATTTTTACTAAGATAAAATTAATTATAAGATATTAGCAAGCTATTGTAAATTAATTTTTATACGCACAGCTCCAGCATCTGTTTGCAATAATACAATATAAACACCTGCTGCAAAATAGTTTTGCGGAATAATAATTTTATGATTGATCGGCATACTACTTTCTATCACTTGCCCATTGATGTTGATTAATTTACTGCTGATTATTTTATAATCTAAGCTACTAATTTCTATATTAGAATTTGTATAAGCTACTAGTAAATTTTGCATTGCCAATTGCGTTATGCTTTGCGGAAAATTAAGCACATCTGTATATTTTTTTATTATACCATGTAAGGTTTGTTTACCATCAAATGCATCGTAGTTTACATATCCATTGCAATTATTATCCATACCTAATAATATGGTGCGACCCACGTCTGCTTTGCTGCTATCGTACCAACCAGCATTGCCTGTAGTATCTATTTTGTGCACTAGATAAAAAGGTTGCCCAGAATCAGATTTCATTTGTATACTACTAATCAATAATTGGCTGCCACAATTTAGCATTTGCTTAGCACCACCAAAGCCTTTGTCGTTGCTGCTTTTATCAAATGCTTGCAAATATTCATTCATCCAAATTTCTGTAGCAGCGGTATCTATTTTATTTACAAAATAAATTCTATTGGTTTCGTGATAGCCTTGCACAGAACCATCAAAAACCAAGTAACTAGTATTGCCCAAAACATACAATTGATGATTGATGTAATTGATATCTACTAAAGCAGTAATAGATGTATCTTTTTTTATAGATTTTGTAAAAATTAGACTTGCATTGCTGTCTGCCAATTTTCTTAGTATTCCTTTTTTTACTACATTATTAATAGTGTATAAATTGCCAATATTATCTGCAATAATTTTCGGATTAATATTATCTATAAAACCCATATTATTATCTAGAATAGAGTTGTAAACCACTGCGCCGCTGGTATCCCATTTATTTACCATCAGTCTAAATGTATTAGCAAAAGTATTACTTGCCATACCAATGCCATACACCATATTATTATTATCTACAGCAATGTCGCTTAAAGTTTCGTATAGTTCTGCACCATTATTTGCAGTATCTGCTATAGAAGTGTGCCAAATATTACTACCATCTATTTTACTATATTTTGCTACTGTAAAATCATTGCCAGAAGCAATGCCATCTAAATCTAAGGCTACTATTATATCTTGGTTATTATCTAAAATGGCTTTAATTGGTTTTGCATTAGAGTCTGTATTATATTTTGCCCAATCTAATGTGCCGTTACTTAAATATTTTTTTAGAATTATTTCCCAAACATTGGCAGTAGTTTCTTTGTAGCCTACAAATATTACATCGCCATTGCCAATTGGCAATATACAATTGTATTTTTCGTTGCAACTAGTAAAGCAACTATCTGTTTGTATATCCCATTTTTTCATGCCAGCATTATCAAAACTCATTAACCTGTTGGAGATATACAAGCTGCTTGCATCTTGGGTTTGATTGATACTAAAACTATTGCCTTGCGCATCCGTAGCAAAATTAACTAACTCATTGGCTTGGGCATTTGCAGATATTTGTGTGGCTGTCCATTGCAAATGTGTAGTTTGCGCAAATGAAATCTGCATTGCGGCTATAATTGGAATGAGTGGTAAAAATATTTTTTTCATCTATACACTTTGAAACGTAAAAATAAGCCAACATGTTTGGATTTAGTACATTATAGCAAAGTGATTGAAAAAAATTCAATATACTATATTATTCCCAGCATCCTATACTTGGTGGATTTGCTCTGGCATTATCTTTAATGTCTAGTGTTACAGCACTTGCTACTCCGGATCCTTTTGCTTGGCTTGTGGCTTTTAATTCAAAGTTGTTAAGGCTTGGGTCTTTAAAAGCAGTAGAGGCATTTAATAAAGTCATTGTGCTTGCATCTAATGTAGCTTCTGTGCTAAGGCTAGTTTTTTGTTTGATGATACAAGCATTAAACTGAATACTATTTGGCCAAAGCACAGAATGATCTAGCAATACTTCATCGCCTTCTGTAGCAGTGCCATCTATTATGCAATTTGTAAAATTTGTTTGCATTGGCGCACCTAAAATATAGCTCAAGCTATCTGGGTTAGGATTGAAATAATTTTTCATACCAATAACAGCGTACTTATCGTGTCGCAAATATAATTTGTAACCATAGTTGCCAAATGTACAATGGGTAAAGTTGTAAGTACCACCTTGTATGGCTGCTAAGTTTTGTGCACCGCAAGCATAAAACAAACAATTAGTAGCGGCAATATTGCTATTAAAAGCAAGTATGCCATACGCAATGCTCAGGCCTGTAAAGCAATTATTCATTACTAGTTTTGGCGTTGTTACGCCAATGTCATTTGGCTCTGCATAAATCAATGCGCCAGTTAAATAACCAAATTCTTTATAAACAGGGTCCCACACTTTCCATGGTGCACCACCATTTTTGATAATGCAATAGTTGAGTACATTGTCGTGACTTTTGGTCAAAAAATGCAGTCCACACCACTCACCAGGTATGTCGCCTCCAAAATAATCTCTATCCAATCTATCGCCAGTAAATATAATACTATCATGCAATGTGCCATTTGCCTTTAATGTTCCTTTTACAAACAACTTACTATTGGCATGCATGTAAATTCTTGCGCCTGCATCAATGGTAAGGCTTGCATTACTATCAATCAAAGCACTATTTACAATTACAATTGGTTTATTTTTGGTCCAAGTAATATTGCCTTGCATTACGCTATCATAAATGTAAATAGCATTTTGCCCATATGCTTGTAGTGGTAAACTCTTTGTGTTTTCATTTAAGGTTACTACAACACTATCTTCTATTATAAATGGATTGTCTACTGTAGTTGGGTCTATGGTTATAGCAGCAAATACATATAAACTATCAAAGGGGGCAATATCAATATTACTAATATCTTTAGTAGGCGTGCCATCTATATTTAATCTGAATGGGGATGCTGCCCCTCTGCCTAAATGAATTCTATTTAATTTTATCCAAGAATTATTATTATTTATTATTAAAAAACTTTTAGTAACACTGCCTTGCGTAGTAAATACAGTATCAAAAGTTAATGTATCTGTACTAAAACTAAAATTGCCTCCACTGTTCAAATATTTATTTTTTTTGCAAGAAGTATTTGTAAGCAAAAGCCCAATAGCGCAAACGCAAATAAATATAAAAAGTTGTTTTGTCATTTATAAATGTGGGTGTAAAAATAATGAATTAGATTGGTATTATTGCGTTGCAATAGCACCGCATAGCACACTCACTTTTACTTTAGGTATTTTCAATAAAGTTAAAGCGCAGCTTTCCAAAGTAGCACCTGTAGTAATTACATCATCTACCAAAATAATTTGCTTGCCTTCTATTGCCGCGGTGTTTCCTATTTCAAAAGCGTCTGCCATATTTGTATAACGCTCTAATCTGTTTTTTCTTGTTTGGGTTTCCGTATTTTTTATGCGCAATAAATTATTATGTGCTATAGGAATCTTAGTTATTTTACTTATACCTTCTGCAATTACCTCGCTTTGGTTGTAGCCACGCCATGCAATTTTTTTTGCAGAAAGTGGCACTGGCAAAAGTATATTATCATCTATTGCCATAGGGATTTCTGCCAATTGCTTACCCAATTGATAACCAAGCCACTCTCCCATTTCCTTTTTGCTTTGATATTTAAGTCCATGCAAAATATGTTGTGTAATATTATCTTTCTGAAAATATAAATAGGAATAGGCAAAGCCAAACGGAAACCTTCCCCAGAATATCTTTTCAGTAGGATTATTTTGATGATAATCGCCAACTAATGGCAAACTTTTGGTACAATTCAAGCATAAAAAATATTCAGCACCATAAATTTTTTCTTTACAAGATTGACAAATTGTAGGGTAAATTAATTGTGTAAGATGAAAAAAGAGAGGATGCATTTTTACTGATTTTAAAAAAAGTAAAAATAAATTAAAAAAGTATACGATACACATCTTCTACCTTGGCAATTGGCACTAATTCTATTTTTAGCTTTTTTGGGTCTATGCCTTTTAAGTTGTATTTAGAAATAAATATTTTTTCGAAACCAAGTTTTTCAGCTTCGCTAATTCGCTGTTCTATCCTATTTACGCTGCGTACCTCGCCACTCAATCCAATTTCTCCTGCAAATGCATACATTTGTGATATTGCTACATCTTCGTAGCTACTAAGTAATGCACACGCAATAGCTAAATCCATTGCAGGGTCTTCTATTTTAATTCCACCAGCGATATTCAAAAACACATCTTTTGTGCCATAGTGAAAACCACCGCGTTTTTCCAACACCGCCAAAATCAATTGTAGCTTTCGCAAGTCATAGCCGCTTACAGTTCTTTGGGGTGTGCCATACACGGCTTGTGTTACAAGTGCTTGCGTTTCTATCAGCAGCGGACGAATGCCTTCTAAAGTAGCAGAAATTGCAGTACCACTCATATTTTCTTCTTTTTGGCTAATAAGTATTTCGCTTGGATTACTTACTTGACGCAAACCTCCTTGTTGCATTTCGTAGATTCCCAACTCGCTACTACTACCAAAACGGTTTTTAATACCTCGCAGTATTCTATAGCTATAATGCCTGTCGCCCTCAAACTGCAAAACCGCATCTACCATGTGTTCTAGCACTTTTGGGCCAGCTACAGCACCGTCTTTATTGATATGCCCAATGATAAAAACAGGTGTATTGGTCAATTTGGCAAAACGAATTAATTCGCTAGCACACTCTTTTACTTGGCTTACACTACCTGCGCTGCTATCTACAAATGGAGAATGAAGCGTTTGTATACTGTCTATAATTAATAAATTTGGCTTTACTTTTTTTACTTCTGCAAAAATTGTTTGCGTTTCTGTTTCGGTTAATAAATAAAATTCATCATGCTGAATGCCGACTCTTTCTGCACGCATTTTTATTTGTTGCATGCTTTCTTCGCCACTTACATATAATATTTTTTGCTGCTGCAATGATAAACCTAATTGCAAAAATAAAGTGCTTTTGCCGATGCCAGGCTCTCCGCTTATTAGTGTTACACTACCCATTACTATCCCACCACCTAATACTCTATTCAATTCATCATCGGGTGTAGCTAACCTTTTTTCGGTATTGGTCTGAATATCCTGCAAAGCAAGTGTTTTAGCACCTCTTGGAGCTTCATCGGTATGCAGAAAAACATTTTTTTGCTTATCATCTTTATGCACTGGTTCTTCTACAATTGTGTTCCAAGCTTTGCAACTTGGGCATTGCCCCAACCATTTTGCATATTCATTTCCGCAACTCTGACAATAGAATGCAATTTTTGTTTTTGATGAAGCCATAAAGCAGAAAAGTAGATTTAATTTTTGTAAAAGTAAGCGATGAAAGAATGTATTCTAATAATTTCTTTTATCGATTAAAACTAATTTAGTTATTAGATATAATTTTATAAAGTTTGTTGTGAAGAAATTGTGGAAGGTTGTAGTAATAGAAAAAGGGCCTCAATTGCTCGAGACCCTATTCCTTACTAACCCATAAAATTCAATGCTAAGTTACGGCGAGGCATTTACATAGCAAAATAATTTTAATTATTTTCGAAATATTTTTTAATATATTGTTTATCAATCATTTATAAAGTATTAATTTCAGTTATGCGAATAGACATATTGACGCTATTTGCCTGCAAAATTGTCATAATAATTATTAAGATTAGCATTGATAGCCTATTTCATAGGATTTTATTAAAATAAAAATA
>CAIXQW010000037.1 GCA_903921675.1 uncultured bacterium
AAGGTGTATTACTTTCCATAATGAATAGATTAAGATTTGTTTTAGGATGATAAAATTACAACAATATCGATTACATTTTTACAACAACTTGAAAATGAAAGAAGTTTTACAGAACAGCAAAAAAAGTAAAAAAACATTCATCCCAGTCATCTAATAAAATTGATATCCACTACAATACATCAACTATGGCATTGAGGTTTCTTATAGAGACTAGAAAATTTTAATGAGTATTCGAAAACTCCACCAAATAACTAATAATCCTAATAAAATAAAAGATGCTTTTCGAGGTAATCTCCCGGCTAATTTTGCCGCAATGGGTGCAGCAATTACCCCACCAATGATAAGTCCGATAATAGTTTGCCAATGACTTACACCTAAAATCGCAAAGAAAGTAAATGCACTCGCTAAGGTTACAAAAAATTCAGTTAAGCTTACAGTACCAATAATATATTTTGGAGTCCCCCCTTTAGTAATTAAGGTGGTTGTCACAATCGGACCCCATCCACCTCCTCCAAATGAATCTAAAAATCCACCAGCACCAGCCAATAACCCATAACGCTTAAACTTAGAACGGACTTTCATTTTTTTAAATGCATTGATAAAAATTCTAATTCCTAGTATTAATGTATAGCATGCAAGTACCGGACGGATATAATTAGAATGCTTATCGCCCAAATAATATAATAGAAGAGCACCGAATATGGCTCCCAACACGCCTGGAATTACAAGTATTTTAAATAATTTCTTATTGACATTGCCGAATTTATAATGACTATATCCACTAGCTCCACTTGCAAACATTTCAGCTGTATGAATGCTGCCACTAATCGCAACGGGAGGTATACCGGCAGACAATAAAATGGTTGCACTGGTAACTCCATAGCCCATTCCTAAAGCACCATCTACTAATTGTGCAATAAAACCAGCTAAAACCATTATCCCAAAATTGGAATCTAAAGAATGATAAATTGTTAACCCGGTTTTCTTAATCTCATTAAATGAAACGTATGAAAATAAAAAATGGACAATTAACATAACTGCAAATATCATGACCGAATAAGATGTGATTTTTTCCCAACGCTTTTCGGTATAGGCATTTTCATTTAAGCCAAATTCATTGGTATTATCAGTTAATTTTTTCATCAGTAATATCTTTAGAAGAAATAGCCAATAGAAAATTATTTAAACAAACAGCACAGCAGCTACTGTACTATTGCTCGTTTCATCAATTAAAATAGCACTTCCATTTGCCCTTAGTTTTTCATATGAATCATATACTAATTGGGAAGAAGTCTTCAACTTAGCTTTTACCACTTCATTTAATTTCACTTGCCCTTCTACTGGTTGATGTTCCAATGTGTTAACATCAATTCTATAGAATATTTCTTTAACGACTGCACGTTGCAATTGACTGTTATGTTGTATATAATATTTATTGCCCGACTGCAATGTTTTCTCATCCATCCAACATAACAATACGTCAAGTTCATTACGTGTAGTTGGAAGGTTTTTACTATTCACAATGGAGTCGCCTCGACTAATATCAATATCATCAGCAAGCAGTATGGTAGCACTTTGAGGAGCAAATATTTCAGAAACTTCTTCTCCTGCAATTTCCAATTTTGAAATACGCGTTTCAATGCCCGCTGGTAAAATAGTTACTGCATCTCCTTTCCT
>CAIXQW010000038.1 GCA_903921675.1 uncultured bacterium
AATTAATTTTCGGCTTCCAAAACTTGTAACATCGTAGTGCCCAATATTATTATGTCGTTTTGTTTTTTTAGTAATAATGCTTCTAGCACTCATCAGCACATCTGCACCAAATCTTTTTTTAAGATGATCTATAGATTGATACAAACTAATTTCCTCTTGTGTATCATCAAAAATACTTATCTGATAACTGCCTTGCACTAAATTGCTCAGGCGCACTCCTATCAGCCTTATCAATAATCTTCTATCATACAGTTTATCAAACAAAGCGCGCACCTTGGCTTGCATAGTACTAGTATTAGCGGTATAAGGAATAGTCATTTGTTTGGTGATTGTATCAAAATTGCTATATCTAATTTTTACAGTAATGCACCCCGACAATTTATTTTGGCTACGCAATTCATAAGCAATTCTTTCGCACATTCGCGCCAGCTCGCTGTAAATATATTGCACATCTATGGTGTCTTTATCAAAAGTTTCTTCTGTGCTAATACTCTTCTGTTCTTGATAAGGTATTACAGGAGTTTCGTCTATGCCATTGGCGCGTCTATGAATTTCCATCCCATTTTTTCCTAATAAATTCATGAGGTATTGCTCTGGAATTTGGCTAAGTGTTGCTACTGTTTCTACTCCCATTTTATTGAGTAGTTCTGCAGTTTTGTTGCCTATCATTGGTATTTTATGAATAGGCAATGGTGCTAAAAATATTTTTTCCTGACCATGCGGTACTACTAGTTGCCCATTGGGTTTGCCTTGCCCTGTAGCTACTTTGCTTACCAATTTATTGGCGCTTAGTCCGTAGGAAATAGGTAAGCCACTTTCTTTTACAATTGTTTTTTTTAATTGGCTGACATACTGTGCACATCCAAAATATTTATCCATGCCACTCATATCTATATAAAATTCATCGATGCTACTTTTTTCGTAAAGCGGTACTTGCGCATGTACAATTTCTGTAACTACTCTGCTATACTTACTATACATTTCCATGTCGCCTTGTATCATTAATATTTGTGGGCAAAGACGCTTTGCTATTTTTACAGCCATGCCGCTATGCACACCAAAAGCTCGTGCTTCGTAGCTGCATGTAGCCACCACAGCTCTATCGCTATTGCCACCCACAGCTACTGGTATGCCATTGAGTTTACTATTTCTGAGGCGCTCTACGCTTACAAAAAAAGTATCTAAATCGAAGTGTACAATATTTCTATTGCTATACATGTTGTTACCTATTTTATTATTGAACAATAATCTTGCATACCTACATAAGGTATTTATGCAATGAATTTTAAGGTAAGGCATGTGCAGAAATAGCAGTGAATTTAATGGTATTGCTGCACACGATTAACGGTTAGTAAAACGAAATTACACAAGCATTTTATATAAAAAAGCGTTGTGGATAAATAGAAATAGGAATGCAGATTTAGATGCATAGAAAGTTATGCACAGAATTAAAAAATATATTTTTACTACATCTCCAATAAAAACAACAGAAAGACTAACAACTAGGCATTATACTATTCAAACAAATTTTTTAGAAAAT
>CAIXQW010000039.1 GCA_903921675.1 uncultured bacterium
AAGCAAAAACAAAAGGAAGTAAAGCGGAATTACTTGATAAAAAAATAGAAAATGGGGAGTTGTACGAGTAAGCATTTTTATAAATTAATAGTAGCATGCAGTTTAGTAGTATTATTAGACAGTTGTAAATCTATACATGCACTATTCCCTAAAAGTAAAGGCAGTGATGTTAATCATAAATTACTATTTGCAGATCCAAAGGCAAATAATGCTTTTGAAAATAAAAGTACTGTGCAAGATTTTGCCAATGAAAATAAAATTAGAATCATTTCAATTAATAAAATTACAAATGATACAATTATAGAGTGGGTAGACCCAATAGAAATAACAGGAGGTAAAAAACTGGTAATTCCTACTAAAGAAAAAGAAGCCAATAGTTTAGATACGATTTTAACCTATGTAACTAAAGAATCAGAAATTTTAAAACCGCATAAAGCAATTATTTTTCAAAACACAGATGGTGGTACGAGTTTTCAAATATTGGTAAATAGCAATACTATTGTAGGCGATTTGAATTTTGATACCGACCCAAATGCTATTGTTGTAATGGATATAGATACTATCAAAAATTTTATACAATCGCAAATATATCCATGGCATACATTTAAATGCAAAGCCAAAGTGAAATTAAAATCCAACGAAGAAACAAAAGCATTTAATACGAACTTTAGAATGAAGAAAGATGAGGCTACTTGGGCATCTATCAATATTCTTGGGCTAGGAGAATTTGCTAGAGCATTTGCAACACCTGATAGTATTAAAGTAATGGATAAATGGAAGGATAGATATTTTCATTACACCACAGCCGATTTGCAAAATATATTAGGACTGCCAATTCCTTACAATTCTATTCAGGATTATATCATTGGCAATCCACCTATTACAGAAGGCACTCAAATGCTTTGTAAGAAAAGTGAAAAAGGAATGGCTATAAAAATTATTAAGCCAGGCATGAGTTGTGTATTGACTTACAATGCAGATAGCACATTAATGGCAATTGTAATAGTGGGCAATGCTAATGGCAAAAGTTATAGTATCAAAAATATATTGGGTAACTACGAGGCAAATGATCATGGAAGAATAAGCACTAGCAGGCTTGTTTATTTCCTGGAGAATGGCAAGGAAACAACTATTAGTTTAGATTTAAGTAAATGCGAATTTGAACAAGAATTAGATTTTCCTTTTGCAATACCAGAACATTTTGCAGATGGTAATAAAGAAAGGTTAAAATAGTAAATAGTATAATTGAGAAGCTTATATTTGTAAGCAAAGTATGCAGAAAAATGTTTGGAAAATAGTTTTACGCAGTGTAGCATATGTGCTTTGCATCAGTATTTGCCTTAGCAGCAATGCACAAAAGGTAAATTATAAAAATCAGGATAGAGGAGAGCTAGAGAAGCAGCGCACTATGTTAATGGCAGAAATTAAAGAAACTCAAGCCAAACTTATATTATTACAGAAAGATAAAAATGCAACGCTTGCCCAATTACAGGCATTGCAAGCAAAGCTTACTGCTAGGCAAGCATTAATTAATAATATCAATAAAGATATTTCATTATTAGAAAATAATATTACTGCAGCTAGTACGGATGTAAAAAATTTAACCTTAAGTTTAGAAGAATTACGTAAGCAATATGCAGAGTTAATTAGATACACTTACAAAAATAGAACTTCACAATCTGTATTAATGTTTTTGTTTAGTTCCAGAAATTTTAATGACGCGGTTCGCAGATATAATTATGTAAAACAATATCGCGAGTATCGAAGGCAACAAGGAGCAAAAATTATTTCTACAAGTACTATATTGCAAAACAGAATTGCTGCATTGAATTTGCAAAAGCAACAAAAAGACTTAATGCTAAATGCACAAGTAGAGCAGCAAAAAGTATTAGCGTCAGAAAGTAATCAAAAAAATGCAGTAGTACTTAGCCTAAAAGGGCAAGAAAAAGTATTGCAAGCAAAAATTGCCGAAAAGAAAAAAACGGCTGATGCAATGAATAAAGCAATTAATGCTGCCATTCGCAGAGAAATAGAATTGGCTCGTAAAAAAGCCGAAGAAGAAAGAAAGAAAATAGCTACAGCCAAAGCGGAAGAAGAACGCAAGAAAAAAGAAAAAAATGCTGCTGATGGCTATGCCAAAAAGCAAGCTGCAGAAGCAGAAGCTAAAAGAATACGTGATGAAAATGAAAAGGCCAAAAACTTAAAAAGTATCACTAGTAAAAAGCCAACTATTATTGGGGGTAATAATAACGCGCCAAAAGGCAAAACAATTAGTAATGCCTACAGTTCAAAACTGACTCCTACAGAAAAAC
Source organism: uncultured bacterium (assembly GCA_903921675.1). GTDB lineage: Bacteria > Bacteroidota > Bacteroidia > Chitinophagales > Chitinophagaceae > CAIXQW01. The sequence continues at coordinate 2,313 of CAIXQW010000039.1, forward strand.
CAATAGCTAGTAATGGCAATTCTTCTCCAAAGGTTCTGCCTGTGCAGGTTACCTCCTCTTCTTACAATGATGATTTAACTGATGAAACCAGAGCCTTAAGTAATTCATTTGAGCAAAATAGAGGGTTATTATACAGCCCCGTTACAGGGTACATTTGTTCTCATTTTGGAAAGAATAAGCATCCAGTTTTTAATGTGGTAGAAGAAAATTATGGAGTGGATATTCGCACCCAAAAAGGCGCCATGGCTAAAAGTGTTTTTAGCGGCGACGTAAGTAGTGTTTTTTTTATAGCAGGTGCTGGTAATTGTGTAATGATAAATCATGGTAATTATTTTACAGTATATAGCAAGCTAGATAAAGTAAATGTAAGTAAAGGACAAAAAATTGGAGCTCGCGCAAATATTGGTACTGTAATGACAGATGCAGAAGGCAACAATCAAGTGCATTTCGAAATTTGGAAAGTAAATGCCAATGGGGCTCCAGTAAAATTAAATCCGGAGCAATGGATTAGATTGTAATTGCATTATAATGCTGTGCAAACTCCTTCTATTCTTATATCAAAGTTGATACTTCTAGCAATAAAACATTTTTCATGTGCTTGAAGATGTAAATTTTGTACTTTTTCTATCATCTCTAAAGATTTTACAACTACTTTAGGATAAAGCACTACTTCTGAAAATTCGCCACTGCCATTCTCATGCTGAACCATAATGCCTGTAGCATTGTCTTTGTAATTTACCACTACCACTCCGGCGCTTGCACATACATGCAGGAACCATAACATGTGGCAGCTTGACAAAGAAGCTAACAACAACTCTTCTGGGTTATATTTGGTTATATCTCCTCTAAAGGGTGCATCTGCACTAGCAAAAATATCTACTTTATTCGGTGCCGAAATAGTGTGGCTTCTTTCATACTTGGTGTAGGCATCTGTTCCAGAACCATTGTTGCCAGTCCATTGTATCGCCAATGAATAATGATGTTGCTTTTGCATAAAATATTCAATTATTTACCAATAAATACTGGTTTTCTTTTTTCTAAAAATGCATTTACACCTTCTTTGTAATCTGCGCTTTCGCCAGCTTCTTTTTGTAAAATACATTCTTTATTTAATTGTTCTTCTAATGAATTTGCAAAGCTTTCGTTTAATAATTGCTTCGTCAATGCCAAACCCGTTGTTGGCATTGCTGCAACTTGCTCTGCTAATGCTTGAAGGCAATTTGCAAATTCTTCATCTGCAAACACTTTGTATAGCATACCCATTTGCAATGCATCCGCAGCATTTACTTTATCGCCTAGCATCATTAATGCACTCGCACGCTGCATACCTATTAATCTTGGCAATGTAAATGTGCCTCCACTATCTGGCACTAATCCTATTTTGCTAAATGCTTGAATAAAACTTGCACTTTGTGCAGCTACTACTATATCTCCTGCCAGTGCAATATTTGCGCCCGCACCTGCAGCTACACCATTTACGCCTACTATAATAGGCAATGCCAATGATCTCATTTGTGCAATAATAGGATTGTAATGTTTGCTTACTACTTCTGTAAAGCCAGGAAAGGCATCGCTTGTAGCTTCTGCTAAATCTTGTCCTGCACAAAATGCTTTGCCATTGCCTGTTATCAATACTGCCCTAATGGCCCCATTATTAGCACATGTGGTTAATGCATCCTGCATTGCCATGGTCATTTCTTTATCAAAAGAATTAAATTTATCAGGCCTATTTAGCGAGATGTGTGCAATGTTATTTTTAATTTCAAATAGTATAGAAGACATAATAATAGGATGTTGTATATTCAAATAAATTGTTTAGTGTCCAGTTACTTTTATATTAAAAAATGTAAATTTTATAAATATAAATAAACCTACCCCTAATAAGCATAGCGCACTTACTCTTTGTAAGATTACAATATTGCGAGGCGTTAAAATTTTTCTTACTTTGTTAGCACCTAATACTTTTAGGCAATCGAATCCTAAAATAATGACTAGGGCAGTTACAAAAGTGGTGATTTTATAATTCAATGTTTCATCGCCTACAAAAGCACTCATTGCAATCCAAGTAATAATCACGCCAGGGTTTAAGGTATTCATAAAAAAACCACTAACAGCTATTTTAAATAAGCCACCTGCACCTACAGGCACAATTGTATCTGCGCTTCGTTGGATTTTCAATTTTTTAAAATAGCCGTACAAGCCCATGCCAATTAATAATAAACTACCCGATATGCCAATTAGTTTTTGATGGGCATTGGCAACGCTTAAAAAATTGGCAGCCAAATTTGCCATAGCTACAAATAAAAAATCGCTAACACTTACACCAAAAATATAGCTAAACCCCGCTTTATGTCCATAACTAATACTATATTTTATAATAGCAAAAATTGTAGGACCTACACTTAGCGCAATAAATAATCCATAGGATATACCTTGTGTGATAGCTGATGGCACGATTGGAAAAATAAGCAAAAGTTTTGAATGTAAATAGTGACAAATATAATTTTTGAAGCATTAATTTTTTGTAAATGGTAACATTGTGGTAATATTAGCGTAACATAAGCATAATATAGAATTGAAACTTTCCTTTTTTGTGCATTTTACCTTTGCGCGATGAAAAAATGTTTATTAATGATTGTGTTATTGATAACTTCTCTATCTAGCTTTGCTAATGGATTATTGAAGGGAAAAATAACAACCACTGCCAATCAAGCAATTGCAGGAGCTAGTGTAAAAAATACAGTAAGCGATGCCAAAGCAATTGCCGATGGACAAGGTAATTACGAATTAAATCTTCCTGCTGGTAGTTATACTATAGAATATGATGCAAAAGGCTTCTCTAAAAAGCAAATTGCAGATATATTAATTACAGATGGTATTACAACTACTATAGATGTAGTATTAAGTGCATCTAAGAAAAATACAATTAATGCTGTAACTGTAAAAAGTACGTTCAAAAAAGAAAATATTAATGCTTTAATTACGAAGCAAAAAAATAGTGCAACCATCATGGATGCAATTAGTGCAGAAGCCATCAAACAAGTGCCTGCAAAAAATGCAGCAGACGTAGTAAAGCGAGTAAGTGGTATTACTATTATAGATAATAAATATATAGTAATACGTGGCTTAAGCGATAGATATAATGCTGCTTATTTAAATGGTAGTCCATTGCCAAGTACAGATCCTGATAAGAAAGCATTTTCTTTTGATATTTTTCCAAGTAATGTATTAGAAAATATAGTAGTAGTAAAAGCTGCTACGCCCGATATGCCAGCAGAGTTTGCTGGTGGTCAAATATTCTTAAATAGTAAGGATGCACAAAAAAGTAATTCTTTGACAGTAACACTTGGCTTAGGTGCCAATAGCCAATCTACATGTAAACCTTACATCAAATCTACTAATGGCAGCACAGATTGGATAGGATTTGATGATGGCATTAGAAAATTACCTGAAGGCCTGCCAGAAAATCTGAAAGCCTATAATGCATTAAGCGATGCAGCTGCAATAGAGGCTACAAAAAAATATGCTAACACCTGGGGCAATTTAGTTGGCAAAAGTGCAGGCCCAAATAAAAATTTTCAAATGTCTGGCAATATGAAATGGGATTTATCTAAAAAGGTAACTTTGGGTACATTAGCTGCAATTTCTTACAACAGAACTTTTAAAAAAGAATTTGTAGAGCGCACGGATAAAGAAACTGACGAGTCCATTAGTTTTCATTATTTAGATACCCTGCATAAAGATAATGTATTGGCAGGTGCTATGCTAAACTTTGGTGTAAGCATTGGTAATGATCATAAAATTTATTTAAAGAATTTTGTAAATCAAAATACAGACAGAATAGATTTAAACAGAAGTGGCATTGTGCCTGCAAATGATTTTGCAATTCGCAGTTATACTAATAGTTATTTAACCAATAGCTTGGCATCTAGCCAATTGATAGGCGAACATTTTTGGAAAAAGAAAGATATGAAATTAGAGTGGGAAGCAGGTGTAAATTTAATTAATAGAGCAACGCCAGATTTAAGAAATGTAATGTATACACATTCTATAAGCCAACCAAGTGACAGTATTTTTACAGCTGCCATTAATAATGTTCCAAACATGCAAAATGGTGGAAGATTTTATAGTAATTTGATAGAACATGTATATAATGCAAAAGCAGATTTTCAGATGCCAATAACCATCAGTAAATTTAAGTCAAAATTAAAAACTGGATTCTATATTCAAAACCGTGATAGAGATTTTTCTGCACGCAGATTTGGGTATGCGGTTAATAATGGCATCAACCCTATTTTGACCCAAGCTCCGCAAGATTTGTTTAGTGCTGGTAATATAGGAACATCTGGTTTGCGAATAGAAGAAGCTACACAACCTACAGATGCATATACTGCAGGTAGCAATACGAATGCCTTGTATGCAATGTTTGAAAATGTAATTATTAATAAAATAAAAGTAGCATGGGGTGTACGATATGAAAATTTTAATTTGCAATTAAACTCTAATGATGGATTAAATTATAAAACATATATCAGAAAATATAATAATGTATTACCTTCTGCAGTGGCTACTTATTTATTAAACGATAAAACAAATATTCGCCTAAGTGCATCGCAAACGCTTAGCAGACCAGAGTTCAGAGAAATTGCACCGTTCGCATTTTTTGATTTTGTAAATAATGTTTTATTACAAGGTTATGATAGTTTGCAACAAGCTAAAATTACTAACCTTGATGCACGATACGAAATTTATCCAGACAAAGGAGAAATGATGAGTGTGTCTGCATTCTACAAACACTTTAATAGTCCTATCGAGCAGCGCTTCTTTAGCACTGGTGCAGGTAGCCAAACGCGTACTTTCATCAATAGTGATTTTGCCAATCTTTACGGAGCAGAAGCGGAATTTAGAAAAGGATTAAAGTTTTTTACACCAAATAATGATTCTAGTTTTTGGAATGATATGAGTGTATTTGGTAATGTTGCATATATGGTAAGTAAAGTGGATTATACCTATAATACCATTGTATACTCTAGGCCAATGCAAGGCCAAAGTAATTATATCTTAAATGCAGGTATTAGCTACAACAGCAAAAAATATGATGGTACAGCCACATTAATTTATAATAGAATTGGGCAACGAATTGTAATGGTTGGTGATAATGCAGAACCAAATGTATGGGAAAAACCTAGAGATTTATTAGACTTCCAAATTTCTAAAACATTTGCAAAGAATCTAGAATTCCGTTTTACAATATCAGATATTTTCAATCAATATTTTCAATTGTATCAAAACAAACCTGGTACAACTACCAAAGAAATTAATGCTGCTAAAAAAGGTATATTTTCTTCAGATTCTGATATTTTCTTAAAAAGCAAACAAGGCACTACCTTTGGGTTGAGTGTAGCTTTTAAGTTTAAATAAAATATTACCCATCAAAAAATGAAAAGAGAATGCTGAAAATGCATTCTCTTTTTTATATAATCACTCTGTTTTAAATAGCCTTCACAAATATTTATTTTGTAAAATATATCTGACTGTTTCAATACCACTGTTATTGCCTTTTCTGACATGCTATATAATAATTGTGATTGTAACTTTTTAATGAGATGAAAACTAATAATTAAATATTTGGTAACAATTTCTTCATCTACAGGTAACAATAAAGTTACATGTAAAAGTCACTTTTACCTATCTAAAAAAATATAGAAAAAAACACAATGAAACAAATCTTTACAACCATTACAGCCATCTGCTTATCCTTAGCAGCTTTTTCGGCACAACCAACTCGCACCATTACTGGTAATATTACTGGTACTGCAAATTGGACAGCAGACACCCTTTATACTTTATCTGGAAAGGTATATGTAAAAACAGGTGCAACTTTAAACATCGCTCCAGGTACAATTATCAAAGGAGATACTAGTGTGCCTGGTAGTGCATTGATTATTACACGTGGTGCGCATATTTATGCTGTTGGAACTGCCGACAGACCAATTGTATTTACAAGTAGTGCTTCAAAAGGAAACCGTAAATCTGGCGACTGGGGTGGCGTTGTAATAGCTGGCAATGCGCGTATTAATATTGCTGGTGGCACAGCTCCATTTGAAGGTGGCAACTTAGCTAACCCTGATGGAACTACTTCTGATGGCGAATATGGTGGATTGAATGATTTGGATAATAGTGGAGAATTAAAATATGTTCGTATTGAATTTGCTGGTTTCCCTTACCAAACAAACAACGAATTGAATGCGTTAACTTTAGGTGGTGTAGGTAGTGGTACTAAATTAGAGTACATTCAATGCAGCTATGGTTTTGATGATGCTTTCGAGTGGTTTGGTGGTACAGTAAATGCAAAACATTTAATTGCTTTCCGTGGCAATGATGATGATTTTGATACTGACTTTGGCTACAGAGGTAAAGTACAATTTGGTTTAGTAATTCGCGATACAGCAATAGCAGATCCAGTAAGTGGTGCTAATGGTTTTGAAAGCGATAATGATGCAACAGGTACAGGAAACAATCCTTATACATCTCCTGTATTTAGTAATATTACTTTAGTAGGACCAAAGCAAACTGCTAGTACTACAATAAGCACTAGTCACAGAGCTGCTGCACATATCCGCAGAAATTCTAGAGAAAGCATTTTTAATACTATTTGGATGGGTTATGCAAGAGGAATGAAAATAGATGGAGATAGCTGTCATACAAGTGCAGATTCTAACAAATTACAATTACAGAATAATGTATTAGCTGGTACAGCTTCTACCGGTTTATTAATGGATAGCACTGCAGGTGCTACTTGGGGAATCACTAACTGGTTTACGCAAACAGCTAATGCAAATACTATTTATAGTTTAAATACAGATGTAATGCTTACAGATCCATTTAACTATACTGCTCCTAATTGCAAACCAACTTCTGCAAGCCCAATGCTAGCTGGTGCGTCATTTACCAATTCTAAATTAGATCCTGCCTTTTTTACTACTGTAAATTACCGTGGTGCTTTTGGTACAGACGATTGGACTGCAACATGGGCTAACTGGAATCCACAAAACGAAGCATATACAATTGGTTACGGTGTTACCCCAGCTTCTATTGGAACTGCAAAATTAAATTTACCATTACATGTATATCCTAATCCTGCAAACCAATTATTACAAGTAAATTTTGTAACTACTGGTAAGCAAGAAGCTACTATTACTTTATTAAATATTAATGGTCAGGTAATGGCTATACAAAATAGTAAAAGCGTAGAGCATAATGTTGCATTCAACACTTATGCTATTCCTGCTGGTTTTTACATGATTCAAATTGCTACAGCACAAGGTGTACAATTCGAAAAAGTACAAATCAATCATTAATATTTATTAAGTAAATTTTAAAAAATTTTCATATTTTCAAACAATAAGCCACGCAGCAATGCGTGGCTTATTGTTTACATACAGTTAATGTAGAATTGATTTTTAATTAATCTTAAATATCAAAAAGAAGCAAAATAATTGCAGACTTTTGTAATATGAAATTATTAAGATTAATTAATACAGTAGTATTGTTTATGATTCTTTATTTTTTGATAAAATAAATTAAGTATTAAACCGCATTTGTTTGGAGCATTGCAACATTTATTTTCATCGCCTATATTTAGCGACATGTAAACTAAATTTTGTTCTACCTGGCATTGTCTTTATGGTTTATTTTATTAGGAAAATAAACATGAAGAACAGCCTGCATCGAATGCAACTTTTGGCGGTGTTAGATTTTTCAATCCCTATACCACGGTTACACTGGGTAAATATGATTATATGTACTGATTAAATCATCGACATGCACGAATCAATTGGAGGGGTTGAAACCTCGTGTCGATATTATCATCAGCACGATTCCTATTTTTTATATAGTTCTACTTTAGGGTGCATGCCCTGTAATTTAAACCAATTCAATGCTCGTTGAGATCTTCAACTTAGGGTATTAGCACTTGCGATATTATTTTATTTTTATCGGTTTTGTTTGCTTCATATATATTCTATTTATACTTAATGGTTGTAATTGTTTTTATTGGAGGATGTAGCTTTCTATTTCGAGTACTTTGTACAACATTTCTGTAGATTCTTTTGGGCAATATAAATATAGGCCATCACAGCAGCCAAGAGTGTATTTTTAGCAAAGTTTTCAGTACTTGTGTAATGATGCCATTTTATCGATGCTAAAACTAGTAAACAAATAAGAGAGGACAAGGATTGCTTAGGCGCTATACCATAGCTTTTCTGTTATGGTGGTATAGTCTTCTATCGTAGCTTCTTTTGTGTTTATTTTTACAAAGTAAATGGCATTATCTCTTGCAGATTCGCTTTTATACAATTCGCTTTTGCCAATCAGTTCTGCGTCATTGCTGTTTAAGAAAAAATAATAATTTTCGTTAGTGGTAGCTTTTTTGATAAAATTATTCAATTGTTGTGCATGCATTTTTACAGCATTGATTGAGGCATAACAGGTTTGCTTGTCCGCAAATATATTGCTGTACAATATGGCAAAACCATTATTGGCTTTTAGTACAAATTGATATTGATGGTTTTCTGTAAATGTTATTTCAAACCTTCCCATAATTAACTAATTGAATAAGCAAGTTATGCGTTATATATTGCTTGTATTTAAAACTTGGATTAAGTTAAAGTTACCGTTTTTGCAAAAATTAATTATCTGCATAATTTAGTAATAACTTAATATAAAAAATTAAAGAAGCCAATTGTCGATACTTAATTTTGTATTGCCTTATGCAAATGCAGGACAATCGTTTTAATGCCAAGCAGCTAATCATTATTAAGGTATCTTTATCTACCCGATTAAAAAAGTCGGCTAGCATCAATAGTAAAAAAAATTATCATGCATTCTACCAATACTAAAAAAAGGAAAGTAGATATTTTGGTGCTATCTGATATTCATTTAGGTACTTATGGTTGCCATAGCAAAGAACTATTAAAATATTTAAAAAGCATTAAGCCTAAAATGGTAATACTAAATGGCGACATTATAGACATGTGGCAGTTTAGTAAAAGATATTGGCCCACTTCTCATATGAAAGTGGTAAATCAAATTTTTAAATGGGTAGGCAAAAATATTAAAGTAGTATATATCACTGGTAATCATGATGAGTTGCTACGCAAATTTACTGGCTTTCAATTAGGGTCATTATCTATAGAAAACAAATTGGTATTAGACCTTAATGGTGCTAAAACATGGATTTTCCATGGAGATGTGTTTGATGTAACCATGCAGCACTCAAAATGGTTGACGCGACTAGGCTCTCATGGCTACGATGTATTGATTCACCTAAATACATTCGTCAATTGGATGTGTGTAAAGCTAGGCAGAGAAAAAATATCTTTCTCCAAAAAAATAAAAAATAGTGTAAAAAGCGCGGTTAAGTTTATTAACGATTTTGAAAAAACAACTGCAGAAATTGCAATTACCCAAGGGTACGATTATGTATTGTGTGGTCATATTCATCATCCCGAAATGAAAACTATTGCTACAGAAAATGGACAAGTGCAGTATTTAAATTCTGGCGATTGGATAGAAAACCTAAGTGCATTAGAATATAATAATGGCAAGTGGACAATTTTTCAATACCAAGAAAAAGATTTTATCAGCATTGCAGATGATGAAGATGAAACAGAATTAGTAGAAATGAATACATCGCAATTATTTAAAAATATGCTTACAGATTTTATGGTTACACCCAAAATGACTTCTATACAATTTACATCATGAGAATATTATACGGCATACAAGGCACAGGCAATGGCCATATAACAAGAGCAATAGAAATTATTCCACAATTGCATCAGCAAGGTATTGTAGATGTATTGGTAAGTGGTTATCAAAGCGAGATTCCATTGCCATTTCCTGTAAAATATAAAATGAATGGTATGTCTTTTATATTTGGTAAACAAGGTGGAGTGGATATTTGGAAAACTTATCAGCAACTCAACTCACTAAAATTTTTAAAAGAAATCAATCAGTTAGATGTAAAAAAGTATGATATGATTATTAGCGATTTTGAACCCATTACTAGTTGGGCCGCAATTAAGGCTAAGAAGCCAACAATTGGTTTAAGTAATCAAGTAGCTACTTTGCATCCTTTAGCACCAAAGCCAAAACATATAGATGTAATTGGCAAATTGGTATTGCAAAATTATGCACCTACCACCTACAATTATGGATTGCATTTTAAAGCATTGGATAATAATGTTTTCACCCCAATTATTCGCAGCCAAATAAGAAATGCAAATGTAACTACAGACAATCATTATACGGTGTATCTTCCAGCTTATGATGATGACAAAATTTTAAAACATTTGCTAAAATTTAAGCAAGTACCATGGCAAGTTTTTTCTAAACATAGCAAAAAAAAGTACAGAGTTAAACATATTACGGTTAGGCCTATTGAAACAGAATCTTTTTTAAAAAGTGTGACATCTTGCACAGGTGTAATATGCAATGCAGGTTTTGGCACTACAAGCGAAGCATTGTTTTTGCAAAAGAAATTAATGGTAGTGCCAATGAAAACACAATACGAACAACATTGCAATGCTGCTATGCTAAAAACAATGGGTGTGCCTATTTTGAAAAAATTAAATGCAGACTATTATGATAAGATAGAAGACTTTTTAGAAAATCAATCCATTGTAGACGCAAATTATCCTGACAATGCGCAACAAATAGTGCATCGTATTTTTGACAATCATGCCAGTAATACAATTAATGAAATTCAATTTGAATCTACACATTATTCTTTGTTTCAGTAATGAGTGAATCAGCAATAGATACAGCCTTGCATAGCAAACAATTTGGACATGATTTTATTTGGGGAGTAGCTACATCTGCCGCACAAATAGAAGGTGCTGCCACTGCAGATGGAAAAGGTGCATCTATATGGGATACCTTTAGCGCCAAAAAAAAGAAAATTAGAAACAATGATAATCCAAGCGTTGCATGTAATTTTTATGGGCATTACGAATCCGACTTGCAGTTGATGCAAAGTATGGGAATTAAACATTTTAGAATGTCTATTGCTTGGGCTCGCATTTTGCCAAATGGTATCGGCAAGGTAAATGAAGAAGGGTTGCAGTTTTACCACCGCCTAATAGATAGCTGCCTTGCAAAAGGCATTACTCCATGGGTTACACTATATCATTGGGACTTGCCTACTGCATTGGAGCTGCAAGGTGGTTGGTGCAATAGAGAAGTTTTAAAATGGTTTGCTGATTATGTAAGTATTTGTGTGCAAAACTATCATACCAAAGTAAAACATTGGATGGTGCTAAACGAACCCATGGTATATACTGGTGCTGGCTATTTTTTAGGTGTGCATGCACCAGGCAAAAAAGGTTTGCAACATTTTTTACCAGCTTTGCATCATACCGTTTTAGCGCAAAGGGTAGGGTTTGATGCGATTAAAAAAATAGATGCAAATGCAATAGTAGGTACTACATTTTCTTGCTCGCATATTGTGCCATATACTAATAATAGCAAAGATGTAGCTGCTGCTATACGCATAGATGCATTGCTCAATAGATTGTTTATAGAACCTAGTTTAGGCTTAGGATATCCTACCAAAGATTTACCTCTGTTATTGCAGCTAAAAAAATATATGCATGAAGGCGACGAAAAAAGAATGAAAGTAAATTTTGATTTTATTGGTATTCAAAACTATACCAAAGAAGTGGTAAAGCATCATTTTTTTACACCCTATCTTAAGGCAAAATTAATCCCTGCAAATAAGCGTAAAGTGTATCATACACAATTGCTTTGGGAAGTGTATCCAGAAGGTATTTATGAAATGATTAAAAAATATGCTGCCTATAAAAATGTTAAAAAAATTATCATTACAGAAAATGGCGCATCTTTTCCGGATGAAGTATTGGATGGACAAGTGCAAGATAAAAATAGAACCAATTATTTAAAAGCATACATTGCGCAAGTACTGCGCGCCAAACAGCACGGCCTGCCCGTAGAGGGTTATTTTATATGGTCATTCTTAGATAATTTTGAATGGGGCGAAGGGTATTATCATCGTTTTGGTATTGTGTATGTAGATTATACTACACAGCAAAGAATAGTTAAAGCTTCCGGTAAGTGGTACCAAACTTTTTTGCAGTAATAGCAATTAACATACAATAAAAAATTTCATGTAATGGGCAATTTGCAATTTTTTAAATAATAGGAAATAATTTTAGATTGAAAAATAATAATCTGCATCCATTTTTCAAAATGTAATTTTGCCGAAACAATTTATTAACATGCATAACCTTTTATTCATCATTTGATAATATTAGAGGTAATGTAAATGTTCTACTTTTGTATTATAAATTTTAAAAACGTAATTGATATACAGAAAATTTCTAAATGTTTAGTATTTTAGTCTTGTAAAAGTTAAGTAAATTGCCATTACTGACAAAGTTTCCAACTTAAATCCAAAATCAACCTAAATCATCAAAGGAAATGGAGTTTTTTATTGATATATCTAAACAAGGCCAAATCATTTTTAGACTTTTCATTCTTTAAATTATTAAATAATAAATAAAAAAATAAATGACACAAAATTCAACAGAAATTCTAATATCTGGATTATCGCAAAATACTTCTTGCCTTTCGCCTATTGGTAAATTGCAAAAGTGGCTAACAACTTCGCTTACATTATTGCTTCTTTTTGTAGGAGTGAATGTAAGTTGGGGGCAGGTTTATTCTGAAGATTTCGGTAATAGTGCAACTGTTGCATTACCTTATGTTTTTGGAACAAATGCAACAGGATCTGCTACAAAAAATGCAAACTTTTCTGCACCATCATGGACTCAAAATTTAACATCTGCAAACTTTGCAGGTAATTTATTAGGAGGAATGAGTGCAACAACAGGAACAAGTACTTACAGTATAACTTGTACTTTTACAGTTGCAAGTGGTTTTTCATTTAATCCTACAACTATTGGATTTGATAACCGAGGTTCAGCTACAGGACCAAACGCATTAACAGTAACAATTTCTGGTACAGGTGGATCAACTAGTGTTTCTCCAACACCTTCTCGTACTGGAAGTTTTACAACAACGGCTCCAACAAATTTTGCAAATACTTCATTAAGCCTAACAGGAAGTGTTACTTTAACTTTTGTCTTTACTGGAGGTGCATCAGGAAGTACAGAGAGATTGGATAATATTAAACTTGGAGGAACAGTAACATCTGTAGGTGCAGCAGCTCCTTCTATAACATCTTCACTTACTACACAAAACACAACAGTTTTATCACCTTATTCAGGATATACAATCACAGCATCTAATACACCTACATCTTATTCTGCAACTGGTATGCCTGCTGGTTTATCTGTTAATACATCTACAGGTGCTATTTCTGGAACGCCTACCACAGGTTCTGTTGGTACATATACTGTTACTGCAACAGCTACAAATGGCTCAGGTAATGGTACAGCTACATTTCTATTAAATGTAAATAAAGCAAATCAAAGCATTACTTTTGGTTCTCTTGCAAATAAAACTGTTGGAGATTCTGCCATTACTTTAGGCGCAACAGCATCAAGTGGATTAGCTGTTTCTTATGCCACTTCTGATGCAGGTGTTGCTGCTTTAAGTGGCAATTCATTATCTTTCCCTGGTGCTGGTACTGCAATTATTACTGCTAGCCAAGCCGGTAATGCAGATTATAATGCTGCAACAAATGTTACACAAAATCAATTAGTAAATTCTGCTTCTTTATTAAATCAAACTATTTCATTCACATTAAGTAGTCCTGTTATTTATGGAGCAAGTCCAATAACATTAACTGGCACAGGTGGTGCAAGTGGTAATGCTGTAACCTATGTTAGTAGCGCCCCTGCAATTGCTTCAGTTAGTGGAAACACATTAACAGTGCTTAAAGCAGGTACAGTTACTATTACAGCTTCTCAAGCAGGTAATGCTACCTATAATGCAGCACCTGATGTTGCTCAAACATTAGTTGTAAATCCTATGGGCATATCTATAACAGGTGCTACAGCATCTCCTAAAACTTATGATGGAACAACTGTTGCAACTATTACTGGTGCTTCAATAGCTAGTAGTTTAATTAATGGTGATGTGGTTGCTTTATCAGCACCTGCTGCAACTTTTGCTAGTGCAAATGCAGGTACTGCAATTCCAGTTACCACCAACTATACTTTAACAGGTGCCAATGCAAGTAATTATACTTTAACTGTGCAACCTAGTGGTTTAACTGCAGATATTAATAAAGCAACTCCAACCATTAATTTTGGAACTTTAAGTAGTATTGGTGTTGGTGGCACAGCTACTTTAGCAGCTACCACAACTCCTGCAGGTTTAACACCTATTACTTATACATCAAGCAATACATCTGTAGCTACAATTGCTACTAATGTTGCAAATGGTGTGGCTTTAGGTACAACTACCATTACAGCAAGTTTTGCCGGTGATAGCAATTACAATGCAGCAGCAGATACAACTCAACCTTTAACCGTTGCTGCTGTTCCTGTAATGTATAATTTTGGTACAACAGTTGCAGATCCAACTCCTACAAGTGGATTGCCAATAGCTAATTTAACTTTTGGTAGTGTAACTTTAAATTCTTCAATTGGTGGAACTAATAATAGTATAAATGTTACAAGTCCATCTACAGGAACTGGAACATATACAGGTGCAAGTGGTTTAATGAATGCTGCTGTTGCTTCACAAAATGGACCTTATAATGTTTCGACTTCTGCATATTATGAAGTTACGATAACTCCAACTACTGGTTATGCAGTAAATTTAAATTCAATTTCTTTTGGTAGTCGTTCAACATCAACTGGTCCAACTAATATTGATATTAGAACATCAGCGGATGGTTATGTATCTGCGGTTTCTACTTTTACTGTTGCAAATGCAAGTGCTTGGGGATTAAGAACTCCAACTTTATCAGGCGCTCCAATTGTAAGCAATACACCATTAACAATTCGTATTTATGGTTATCAACCAGCTGGTGCAAGTACTTTAACAAGTACTTCTAATGCTAACTTTAGAGTTGATGATATTTCTATTAGTGCAAATGCAACAATTGCAAGTTGTACTACACCTACAGTAACAGTTACTGGTAATCAAACTATATGTAATGGTTCTAGCATAACGCTTACAGCAGCTGGTGCGAGTACTTATGTATGGAGTAGCAATGCTGCTTCTGCAACTACTGCAGCCGTTAGTGTTTCTCCAACAACCAATACTACTTATACTGTAACCGGCAAAGATGTTACAGGAGGCTGTAGTGCAAGTACTATAGTAGCGGTTGTGGTAAATCAACCAAGTACACCAAGTTCGGTTTCATTAACACCAGCATGTGGTGTTACCAGTGTAACATTGCCAAACGGTGCAACAACATCTGCTACTAGCCAAGCGGTTACTTATGCTAATGCAGTTGGTTGCGATTCTATTGTTACTTACAACATTACTTACAAAGCATCAAGCGCTCCAAGTGCAGTAGCTTTAACTCCAGCATGTGGCGTTACAAGTGTAACCTTACCAAACGGTGCTTCTACATCTAATACTAATGCAGTTGTTACTTATACTAATGTTGCTGGATGCGATTCAGTAGTTACCTATAACATTACTTACAAAGTGCCATCTGCTTCTATGAATGCAATGAGCAACTGTACTGCAATTACTTGGAATGGTCAATCCGTTGCTGCAACAGGAACATACACAGCAAGCTTCACAAACGTAGCTGGTTGCGATTCAATAGCTACTTTGAATTTTACTAAATTAAATGCAACTAGTTCTACTATCAGTATAACACAATTTTTTAGTTATGTAATACCTGGTACTACAACAACTATTACTACAAGTGGTACTACCAATCAAGTATATACAGCCGCAAATACTTGCGATAGTACTGTTACTTACAATGTAACAATTAAAGGCTTGGTTCTTTGTGCTAAAGCATTCTTATCTGGTCCTTATAATGCAACCACTGGTTTAATGACAGACTCCTTACGTCAAAAAGGATTATTACCATTAAGTACACCTTATGGCAGTGGTACCTATACTTTAGGATATACTAGTGTAAATAATATTAGTACAGAAACTACCACACCTGCTGTTTTATCTGTTACTGGTAATAATGCTATAGTTGATTGGGTATTTGTACAAATACGTTCAAAAGCAGATAGTTCAATTGTTTTAGGAACTCGTAGTGCATTAATGCAACGTGATGGTGATATAGTAGATATGGATGGTACTTCACCATTGAAATTTGCTGATTTTTTACCTGATAACTTTTTTGTAAGTATCAAACACCGCAATCACATAGGTATTATGACAGCTAATAAGTATGCATTAAGCTTAACTCCTAATTGTATTGACTTTACTACTACAAGCACTCCGTTATTTATACAACCAGGTAAAAAAGGTAATCCTGCTCCATTAACTGGTCCTACACGAATACAAAATGGCGTTCGTACTTTATATGCTGGTAACTGTAATATTTTAACTGCACTTACTAGACGTTTCATTACGTACA
>CAIXQW010000040.1 GCA_903921675.1 uncultured bacterium
ATCAAGCTTTGAGTAGCCTTGCTCCTCTAATGCCTTAGTTGCTTTTCTTGCCATGATTAAATTATCGCTCTAGAAGTATGTTAGCACTTGCTTTAAACCTTGGGGCAAATGCACAAACACCTCAAAAAATTAATTACCAAGGGATTGGTAGAAACGCATCTGGTGTAGCCTTGGCGAATCAAAATATTGGTTTACAAATTTCTATTTTAGATGGTACCAATGTAATTTATACAGAAAAGCACTCTACTACAACCAATACTTATGGATTGTTTAATGTGCCTTTGGGTGCAGGGACAGTAGTAACCGGAATATTCTCTACCATACCATGGAGCACAGGTAATAAATTTGTAAAAATAGAAATAGACCCAACAGGCGGTAGCAGCTATACAACACTTGGCACCACCGAATTATTGAGTGTACCTTATGCATTGTATGCAGGTCAAAGTACTAGTGGTCCACAAGGTCCTGCGGGTCCTGCGGGACCTGCCGGTCCAACTGGTCCTGCGGGTGCACAAGGTCCTGCGGGTCCAACTGGCCCAACAGGAGCAACGGGTGCAGCTGGATCGCCAGGCGCGGCTGGTCCTGCTGGTGCTACTGGAGCGGCGGGTGCTACTGGCGCACAAGGTCCTGCAGGACCAACTGGCCCTACTGGAGCAACTGGTGCAACCGGTGCTACTGGCCCTGCTAATACATTAACTATTGGCACTGTAACAAATGGTGGTAGTGCATCTGCAACTATTACTGGTACAGCACCAAACCAAACATTAAATTTAGTATTACCTGCTGGCCCACAAGGTGCGCAAGGTGTTGCTGGTCCGCAAGGCCCGGCTGGTGCAACAGGAGCCACTGGCCCGGCTGGTCCAACTGGTCCGCAAGGCATTCAAGGCATTCAAGGTATTCCTGGTACATCTGGTAGCTATACTGCAGGTAGTGGTATTTCTATAACTGGTACAGTAATCAGTGCAACAGATAATTCTGCAACAAATGAAATTCAAACATTATCATTAAGCGGTACTACATTATCTCTTAGTAATGGCGGTGGTTCTGTAACATTGCCTTCTGGTGGGGGTGGAGTTACAGGTAGTGGTACTACAAACTATATAAGTAAATTTACAGGGCCAAGTGCATTAGCTAATAGCCAAATTCAAGATAATGGTACAAATTTATCTATAGGAGGAACACCTAATACAAACGACAAATTATATATTCCCCAAACTACAAACTTTGGTGGTTTGTATATTGATAAATCTAATACAACAACAAATAGTTACTCTGCAAAATTTACCCAAACTGGTGCAAATTCGCAAGTAGTTAGTACAAATGTTTTAGGCACACAATCTTTAGGAGCATTTTCTGCAAGTAATCCATCTGTATTATCTACTGTAAGTTCTGGCAATGGTGCTGCTATGTTTGGTGCTACCATTGGTTCAAATAGTTCTGCAGCTATCATAGGTGGTTCGGCAAGCTGGACAGGTGGTTTGTTTACAACAAGAGATACATTGGCAAGTGCTGCAAGTGGTTTGGTAGGTGTTACTAATTCTAAAAGAAATTATACAGGTGCTGTATTAGGATACAATACTTCTGCAACTATAGACTCTGTGCATGTAGGAGTTTATGGTACTTATAATACTTCTGGATTTGGAACGGGTGTTGTAGGTGTTGGCTATGATGGTAATATACTTACTACATTAGATGATATTGGGGTATATGGCAGTGCAAATGACTATGGTGTATATGGACAAAGTACAAATGGATATGGTGTATATTCTAATGGTGATATATATGCTACAGGTACGCAAACTGCCTTAGGTACAAAATCTGCATCTGTGCCAACAAGTAAAGGGAATCAACTAGTTTATTGTATGGAAAGTCCTGGAATTTGGTTCGAAGATTTTGGCAATGCAAAACTTGTAAATGGAGCATCAACGGTAAGCCTTGATCCATTATTTATTGAAACAGTAAAAATAGATGATGAGCATCCAATGGTTATTACTGTTACTCCATTGGGAGATTGTAAAGGGCTTTATGTAATTCCTGGCAAAACAGGATTTGAAGTTCACGAGCTACAAGGTGGTACTGCAAATATTCAGTTTAGTTATAGAATTAGCGCTAAGCGTTTAAATTATGAAGACCATCGTTTTGGTAAAGATAAAAATCCGAATGTAGTAGCTAAAACAAACTATGTTGCGCCAACTCCTATTGAGCCAGCTGCTGAACCAAGATTAGAAGTAAAAAAAGTAAAATCAAATAGTCAAAATGCTGAATTGGATAAAAGAATTCAAAATACAATTGGAAGATAATTATTATTAAAATTCATTTGCAAAAAACACCTACCCAAAAAGTAGGTGTTTTTTTTATGTTTATACCGATAATCACGGATATAAATCCCAAAGCAGTCCCGACATTTTTAGTCGGGATGGAAACAAAGATAGGAATCGGGGCAGAGCAACTTGGTATTAAACCCTCCGATGGCTCGTTCCTCGCATCGGGGTTGAAAAATCTAAAGTCCATATTTCGCTTCTCTCATTTGTACTTTGAATATTTTATTTCGGCATTAACCATTGTAAAATTTAAAAATAGTTTAGGACAATTTTTAAATTACAATTGGTATAACTATCAAGTGTTTCAATGCCTAAAACAAACTACCTTTATAGTATGAAAAAGAAAATTCTCTACACCGTAATAATTGCCTTTGTATGCATACAATTTTATCGCCCCGCAAAAAATATTAATACACAAGCGCAGCCTAATCATATTGCCAATGTATATCCAACATCTACAGAAGTGAATAGGATTTTGAAAAAAGCATGTAATGATTGCCATAGTAACAACACTGTTTATCCATGGTATGCTAATATTCAGCCAGTATCTATGTGGCTAACCAATCATGTAAACGAAGGAAAAGAGGAAATAAATTTTGATGAGTTTGGCACTTATACTGTGCGTAGACAATACAAAAAAATGAAAGAAATTATTAAACAAGTAAAAGAAGAAAAAGAAATGCCATTGGCTTCTTACACTTGGATTCATAAAGATGCAATAATAACAGATGCCGAAATTAATACATTGGCATCTTGGGCAAAAGGCATGCAAGATTCTATGAAAAGTATTTATCCGATAGATAGTTTGGAAAGAAAAAAGAAAGCGGATTAATTTTTGATCAATTTAAAAACTTGATTTGTTTTGCTAGAACTTGCATGCAAATAATAAATACCATTTGGCAAATTGGATAAATGGCATTGCACCAAATTATAATTTACAATTGTTGTTGGCACTCCCATTGCTATGCCTTGGATATTGAAAACTGCAAATTGAAAAGCTTTAGCATTTTCTAATTCTACATTTACAATTGCGGTAGTTGGATTTGGATAAACTTTTTGGCTTCTATTATTTTCATTTGCAGAAATGCTTAATGGCGAATTATCTAATACGCCGCATTCTACTGCAGCAGAAAAAGTAGTATCTTTTGTTGCAACTGCAATATTTCCAGTAGTTAATGCTATCAATGAATTTCTTGTAATCGTTTTATTTACTGCAGAGATAGAATCTGATGTTTTGATAGTTGTAGTATAATTTGCAGAAGTACAAAATCCATTGCCAGAATAATTTAGCTTGGCGCCATACATGCCATCTAGTCCAGCACCGCCAAATGCAAAGATTGAATTATCTAAGCCATGCGCAAAACATTTTATTTGTTCCGCAGCATTTTGATTGTTTACACCTTCGCTAGTTTTACTCCATTGTAGCATTCCATTATTATCTACTGCAAACAACATATTACTTTGATTGCCATTGGTAATTGGCTGCACTGTGCCTCCTATGATAATTTTATTTTTATCGTATTCTAAATAATCTTGCAAACTATAAAAGGCACCCAAATTATAATTGCGGCAAGTAGCTTTTGTATGCGTGCTATCAAAATAAATAAACTCCGTACCATTGGTATGCACAACACTTTCCCATGTGCCAACATACGCGCCATTACTTAATTTTTTTAATTGAATTGGGAAACCTGTTGCTTGCAATGCCAATCCAAAATAAGAGGTATTGATAATATTTCCATTGTCATCTAAAGCAATTAAATCTACCCCGCCGCCACTTGGATTAAAGGCATATACATATTTATTAGACTCTGTAATAATATCACTAGCTCTAGAGTTTGCGCAAGTGCTAGTACCATCTTTGTACTTGTATTGCCAAACTACATTCAGGTTATCATCTAAGCGAATAAAATAATTTTCTACATTACAAAAACCACCTGTCATTACAACACCATCGCCACTGATAGCATTCGATAAATTGTTTGGTGTAAAATATGCTACAGAACCAGATGTAAAATATTTGCTTTGTAGCAAAGCACCTTGCTTACTAAATTTGTAAACAAAACTACTATCTACATTATCTGCTAAAAATACATAATTACCACTGTTGGTTTCTACCATATCCAAAAAATCGATGTTTGGTCTATCAGTCATTTTTTTAAGCCACAATACATTAAATAGTGCATCCCATTTTGCAATCACTTTGCCATAGGCATAAGAGGCAACACCTACATAATTATTGTCTGAGGTTTTAATCATCTTATCCATCATATAACACTCCGAGTTGAAAGTGAAATAAGCTGTGTTTTGTGCAAATGAAAAATGTACAGCGGTAATCAATAAAATAGATAATAAAATATGTTTCATGAATGGCAAGACGCGTTTTAACTATAATTAGTTAGTAAAGGTATTGCATAATTATACGAAATAATTTAGGCAAGCATTTTTTAATATTGTAATGCAAAAAAGATAAAGTTGTTTTAGACAATATATGGTGAGTATTTTAGCGCATTGGATAAGAAACCAACACTAAGCGGCAGGATGGGTTTAGAAAAAAGTTTTTCTGATTATATCAATTAAAGATCTGCAGATCTAATGATTCCATCCTATTTCTACTTCCCATTTATATTCCCAAAATACTCCTCTACCAATTGTTTGTAATATGGTTTTAAATCTGGTGGAACTGTTTTGTAATAGTCTATTGCGCTTTGTTTGTTTTTAAGAATTTGTTGCAAGCTTTGCGGCACTTGGCGCGTTAATTCTTTTGCGCTATTGCTTTGGCGTTCTTCGCCTTGTTCTTGCTCGCGTATAGCATCTTTTGTTTCTAACAATTTAGAGAGGATGGTGCTTTGGCGGCGTATCAACTCGTCGGTAATTCTTTTGTTTACCAAGTCTGTTTCATTTTTATCCATCTCGGATTGTATCTCCTTCATTTTAGGTCCAAGACTTTTTCCTTCTTTCAATAATTGTTTATTGATGTCATTTAGCTGCTTGCGCAATGCTGCTTGTTGTGCTGCAATTTGTGCAATTTCTTTGGCTTGTTGGTCGCCGCCAGAATTATTTTCGCTTTCACCTCCACTACCGCTGCCATTGCCGCCACTACCATTACTACCTTCTTTTCCTTCTCCGCCTTTACTTCCGGGCTTCTTACCTTTGCCCTCTCCTTCACCTTCTCCTTCTCCAGGTTTTTTGCCCTTGCCTTCGCCTTCTCCAGGTTTTTTGCCTTGTCCTTTTTTAGCCATCAATTGCTGCATGGCACTACCCAATTTTTGTTGTTGGGTTATCATATCACTCAACTGCATACCTGCACCACTACCCGATTTTTTACCACCTGGTTTTTTGCAACTTCCTCCACCTGGCTTGCTACTTTGTTGGGCCTTGGCTTGCTGATCCATGAGGCTTTGCAACAATTCATTCAGCATTAAGGCAAGGTTGTTTACGCCTGTCATTACATATTGCTGCTTAGATGTAGCCTCGCCTATAAATCTTGCTTCTAAATTATTGATAGCACTACCCATGTTTCTGTTTACACCATCTATCTCACGATTCACTACGCTACTTAATTGCGCAATGCGTTTGCTTAATGCAAACAAGCTATCGGCTACCATTTTGCTATCATCTTTTAGCTTTTGTTGTATTTGAATATTACCAACGTATTGTGGATTGTTTGCAGGTGTACTTTTTACATCTTGCATCAAATCTTCTTGATTAAAGCTTAAGCGAATTAAATTTTGCAATAACTGTCTTGTAGCTTTTACATCTATCTCTAACTGATCTGCACTACCACCTTCTGCCGCCTCTTTTAGCATATCGCTAAGTTCTTCCATCTTTTCTTTTGCCTTTTTTTGTTTTTTAGCCGCGCTAGAATTTTTATTGTCTTTTAAATCGTCACTACTTTGTTTGGCATTTTCTTCGGCTTCTTTTTCAGCATCCTTCATTTTATCCATATCCACTTTAGCGTCTGTTTTGTCATTCAGTTTCTCTATTTCTTTCAAATCTTCTTTCGCCTTATCAAACTCTTTATTTAATGCATCTTGGTCTTTCTTTTGCTCGGCATTGGTTTTGGTATTTTGCTCGTTTTGCTTTTGCAATTTATCTTGCAACTTTGCCAAATCGCGCATTTTATTGGCTAAGTCTTCCATGCGCATATCTTTCTCCAATTGATCCATCAAGGCTTTCAATCTTTCAAAATCTTTTTGCTGAAGGTCTTGGTCTTGCTTTATTTCTTCTAATTTTTGGAACAACTCTTCTTTGCTTAATTTATCCATTAGCTCTTGCAGTCTATCCAATTTCTTCTTCATCTCATCGTCTAGCATTTCATCCATAATTTTTTCAAGCTGCTCTTGCTTTTCTTTTATGGCATCACTATGTTCATTTATCTCGTTACTTCTTTCATTATTTTTCTGAAATTTTTCTTTCATCTTTTCGATGTTTTCTTTCATCTCCTTACTTTCCTTCAACACCTCTTGCAATTGCTTTTTATCTTCCCAATCCAATTGTGGTTTATCCAATAATTTTTCTTGCAATGCCTTAGCTTGCTTTTCTATTTTATCGCTAGCCTTACTGCTACTGCTAATATCTTTGCTTATTTCTTCTTGCTTTTCTTCTATCAAACTATCCAATTGTTTGTAGGTAGGTTTGCTATATTTAAACTCTTGGCTTTTGGCGCTTTTGCTGCCATTTACCCCATCATTATCCCATACCTGAAAGTAATAACTAAGTGTAGTACCTGGTTCTAAATGCAGCGTTTCTATATCCAACATGTGGTTGAATTGCGTAAATGTATTGCCATTGATAGCAATCGGCAATACACCATTTCTGGCGCCACCAATTGTTTTGCCATTATCATCTACCTTAGAAATAGTGTAAACCAAATTCAAATTTCTCACGCCATAATCATCACTTGCTTCGCCAGTAAACAATACATAATCTTCTGTGAGGCTATCATTGTATTGATTTACATTAATGGCAGGATATTGATCTGGCACTATGCTAGCTGTGTAATGTAGGCTATCGGCCTTAGCAATATTATTGTTGCGTACCATTATATTGTAAGTAGTATCATGCATAAATTTAGTAGCATGTGTAAAAATGTTTCCTTGTTGTGCTATAGGGAATGCTGCGCCTGTACCAAAACTAAACAACACATTATCTGTATGCGCTGTATTAAATGCCCAACGCACTTGTGTACCTTGTGGTGCTACAATATCTCCCATATTGTCTAGCACTTCGTCTTTGTGTCCTGTGTAATCTGGATAATCTACAAATACTTTAAAGCTATTAATTACAGGCTTCATCAGCACCGCAATTTTATAAGGTTGACTGCTAAAGCCCGCGGCTTGCAAATTGAAATTAATATCTTTTGGAACTTTTAAAAATGTATAAGTAAAATGTGTTTTATCTTTTTTAAGCATGTCATACTGTTGCCCATTTACATTTACCATTACTTTATCTGGCACTGCTGTTCCATCTACTTTTGCTTCTAGCACAAAATCGTCATACTGTGGCACATTCAATTTTTTATTTTCTACACTAAAAGTAAATGGTGCTTTTTTCTCAAATGTTTTTGTAGGCTGTATAAGGCGTTGTGCACTTTCTTTAAAAATATTTGGAGATGCTAGTAATATAAAACCAATTAATAAAACTGGCGGCAATAAATATTTTAAGTACTTTTTATTTTTAGCAATATTGATTGCGTTTACAAATGGAATAGGAACAAGCTCGCTTGTTTTTTGATCTATACTTGCTTGTATTAATGCAGCGCTACCTAAATCTGTTTGATTATTTTTAAGTTGCAAAACATTCAATAATTTATCGCTTACATTCGGGAAATGCGTACCAACAATTTCAGCTGCTTTTTCGTGGCTAATTACCTTACCTAAACGAAATGTTTTGAATAATGGAATTAATACCCAAACAATTAATGAAACAGCTGCAATTAATAAAAATAAAGTAACCAATGCAGTGCGCACTGTACTAGAAAAATATAAATAATATTCGCTTACGCTTAGCACCAAATATAGTGCTAGTAAAGAAGCAAAAAACAAAATCAAACCACGCACTAATTGATTCGTATAAAATTTACGAATAAACACATCGAGGCGTTGAATTAATAAAGTATAGTTATTCATACAATTGTAGCATGCAAGTTACAATTCGTATGGAATTTTTAATGATAAATTTTAGTGAAAATAAAGGTAATTTATACTTTATTGCCCTAATAAAAATCTAAACATAATACCACCTTTGGTTGCA
Source organism: uncultured bacterium (assembly GCA_903921675.1). Lineage (GTDB taxonomy): Bacteria > Bacteroidota > Bacteroidia > Chitinophagales > Chitinophagaceae > CAIXQW01. Next base: position 8,577 of record CAIXQW010000040.1, read on the forward strand.
GTAATTGGGAAGGCAGTTGTTGTATGCGGTATTGTTTGCCGGCGGTCATAGTACAAGCGTACTGTAAGGTTTTGGCTGTAGATATAATCTATGCTTGGCGTAATACCAATTACAGTTTGTCCTTTAGTAGGTGTACTTTGGCGTCTGTCTAAAAATTGTAAGGCAGTTTCATCATCACGAATACTAAAATCCATTTTGATATTCATATCATTCTTCTTTTTATTTAAATCAAATAAAGCAATTGGCAGTCTTACTTTTTTTAATCTCCAACCACCACCAAATACTACTTCTTTACTAGTCGTTTGGCTCAATTGAAAATCAAGCAAACTCAAACTTAGCATTCTCGATTTTTTATATTCAAAATGAATGGTCATGTTACTTTTTGTAGCTAAATCTACGCCAATCAATGGTTCGAATCTTTCATTTATCGTAATATTAGGTACAAAGAAATATGGTACATAGTTGCCACTATTGCTATCTATAAAAGATGGATACCCCACGCTAAATAAATCTTGATATAGCAAACTACTATTAAAATTGTTCATGCTAAGTGTACCATTATAGCCATGCGTAATATTTATATTATTAAATTTTTCTTTCAACGCGGGTATCTTCGTCAATCCGTTATACGTTAGTCGCCAATTTGGTTTTGGCATAATATAGCGAAATGGATTACTTTTAATATTATTTTGCTCGCTACGCACTAATGGAAATGAGGTAGCGTCTTTGCCGGCATACGCACTTAAGAAAGATGGAATCAATACTTCTTGAGCATAGCGTGTATAGCCTTTTGCATAGCCAGGATCTTCTGGTGCTGTTACTCCTGCTGCATAAGGATTGATAACCCCTAGGCGATTAGAAATAATTTTTCTATTGTTTTCAAAATCGTAGAATGCTTTGGTTAAACCATTTTTATCGGTATCTTGAAACATGGTACCAAAACTGATGTATGAGATTTCGAATCCTCCACCTTCAAATGGGTTTAAATGCTGCAAGCCGGAAACGCCATTGGTATCTTTATACAACTCGTTATATGCTTTATTAAAATTTCTTTTCAAACTAAAATCTATACGCATATCTGGGAGTGGTTCTACAGTAGCAGTCATATTTAAATTGCTCGAGAATGTTTGCGAGAAGTTAGCATTAAACAAACTATCTCTGGAAAGTAAACCATTTCTTCCATAGGTTTCTAAACTATTTCTATTGGGCTGAAACCCAAATGAATATGGCAATTGGTTGGCACTTGTACGCCAGTTTACTCCCATTGCTTGTGTACTATCCATATAGCCAGGTAGTGTATTTCCACCATTTTCTACATAAGTAAAGTTGGCTCTTTTTACCATACTTATCAGTCTACCTGCTACACGCAAAGCATCTGGCATTTGCTTTCTTTTTTTAGCTTCTGCTTTGGCAAGTGCTTTAGCTTTTTTCTCTTCTAGTCTCTTTTGTTTTTGAAAATCTTTTAGCTTTTGCGTAAACGATTTTAGTGAATCAGCGGGGACAATTACCATTTTACCATTGGCATCTTTTACCTTAACCGTTTTTACTTTTGTTTTACCTTTATCGGTAGTTTTTTCTTGTTTTGTATCCTCTGATTGATTCTCTGTTTTTAAATTGGTTGACTTACTATCTTCTTTGCCTATTGCACCATCTTTGCCATTTTTGCCTTTTGCCACATTTGGGTTAGCAAATGGCTGGGCTTTGTCTCTATTCATACCCAATCCTTTGCTTGCACCAGATTTTTCCACTGGTTTTGCATTGTTGTTATTACCTTTATAAGCAACTTGTTTAGGTTGGTTAGCTACTCTTAAAAATTTCCATTTGTTGTACAACGACGAAAAATTAAAATCGCCATTTAATGTTTTGGTTTGTGTATTACTAATAGTGTTACCTAAATTAGTAGCTAACAAACTTGCAGCATTCCAATTGTAGGTAGCCTGGTATCCTGCTCTTAAACTTACCCAATCCAATATTGGAATTTTATTGATTGGAACTGTATAATTAGCATTCACGGATTGTGTAAAAATTGTATTTCTACCTAATCGTTTAATATTGTTCCATAAAGTATCTTTTTTCTGTTGGCTATCCAAAAATCCATTTGGTTCATCTACTCTGCTTTGGTTGGTAGCTTGATAATTGAATGAAAGATTATTGGTTAAACTCCATTGCATATTATAAGTTCTGCTCCATGTAAAGAATTTATAAAATGTAGTAGGCAATTGATAATTGCCATCATCTATATTACGCACTTGTGTTGCGCCAAATACTCTGTGCATATCCGAATTTAATGACACATTGGTAGGTAATAGTTTGAAGTTAAAATCTCTAAACAATGTTAAGTATTTATCTACTTTTTTATTTTTTGATTTAATAATTTTTTTGAAAGGCTCTATACTTTTTGCATTTGGTGCATAAGCATATCCAACGTTCCCTATATGGTCTTGCAAATCGTCAAACACTAGTAATGGACTGCGTTTCATGGTATTGCTATAACTATAACTAAAATTAAAGTTGCTGATATTCCATGGCGCTTTTAATTTAGATTTAGGATTGTCTCCTGACTTTGTTTCTTTTATTGGTTGAATTCTGACATTATTAAAATTCAAACTATTAATGGTAGTAATATCTTGTGCAATGCTTCTTAAAGAATCGGCACTTGCTTTGGAAAGTGTAGCTAATTTTGTTTTTAATTCGCTATCCAAATCGTAAGGATCGTATTGCGGTGTGCTTACATTTTGGCTTTTACCAATAAACACAGGCAAGGTAACTCCCCAAGACTTTGGCAACAATTTTCCGGCATTAATATTTGCACTTGCGCTATATTGATAATAATCGTCGCGCATTCGTTGATTTAATTTTTGGTCGATATTGCCGTATCCACGTGTATGCATATCACCACTTGCGCGCACAGTACCTAGGTCTGCCAATTGCACATCTGCTCTTGCCACCGCTGCGTAGCCACCTTTTTCATTCAAGCCAGACAAGCGTAATTCGTTAAACCAAACCTCCGCACATTTACCCAATCCATCATCTGTTGCAGAATTATTTTTTTCGCCACGCTTTGGATTATTTATTCCAAGCATTGCCATTTTTACATCGCCTAGATTTGGATTACCAATGATGCGTAATAGATGTCCATTGGCCAATACTTTAGAGTATGGTATTTGGATACTTGCTCCTATTTTGTTTCTTTCGGCTTTTATATTTACAAAGTCCTGCAATGTAATTTCCATTTCATTCTCAATGGGCCAAATTTCTGCAGATGCAGTGCTACCTGGCACAGTAACTTTTAATGGTACTTGATACTCGTAGTAGTTGGTACTAAAATCATTCCCTAAACGAATAAATGCACGCAAATCGTCGTTGTTTAATCTAGCAGTATTTCTGGCTTCTGCATGCACAAACATTTTAAGGTTTTGAAACTGGCGCATATCCATATTAATTTGTTTGAAGGCGCCTTTACTGTCCCCATCTTCTAAATTACATACTTGCTCTGAAATACTTTGTTCATTTAAGAAAATATTTTGGCCATTAGAAATTTGTTGTTGTTGCCTTACAATACCTGCTGGTGTAACATAAGGAATTGGTTGCCGACTGTAATTTTCTTCGATACTTACACTAGTTAAATTAAATTCTGTACCTGTATTATCTACCTCTGGTACAATTTCTCCAGGATTTTTTAAACTAAAATTATAACGGCGCCATTGATTGCGACCTAATTCTAATTTTGCAAAACGTAGAATTACACTATCCTCGAAACCCGTTAAATACATACGCATAAAACGTATGCTTCTAAAGTCGGATATACTACCAACTCTATTTGTAAATTGCTTAATCGGCACACGAAATTGATACCAAGTTTCAGTAGTAGTTGTACCATTTGCAAGGGGTACATTATTGGCTACTTGCTTATTGATAATAAAACTTTGACCAACCTGCATACTTGGCTTTAAATCTACACGATATTGGAAATATTGCTCATTTTCGTTTAATGTATTATCGCGATTAATGTCTTCGCTTTCTGGCATATTGGTAAACGAATTACTAAATACAGAACTACTATTATTTACAGGAGAGTTGCCTTCTGGATTATCATACTTTTTATATCTTTCAAAAATAGATGCTTGCATCTGATCATAATCTTCGCCACGTATGTAATGATAATCGTCGTTACTCGGATCATTTAATGCATCAATATACACTTTACTAGTAGCACCATAATTATTTTTTAAAGCAGTTAAATAGCTAGCAAATTTCACAGCCTCTTCTGTATTATTCATGCAATCATATCCTACATCTTGCCTTTGCCTTGCTGGTAAATCATTAGCAAAAGCATTATTGATTTGCTGTTGATATTTTGGTACTTGCCCAAGATTGGTTTCTTCCATTTTGCTTACATCATACGGATATGGAATGCCATTTTCAAAACCTTTTCTTGAATCTTTTAAAACATCTTCGCTTATATTTCCTAAATTAAAATACAAGGAACCTCCTTTGCTGCCTGTTTGATACAAGAATGGATCCATCACCCAAAACTCAATAAATTCTACATTGCTTGATTCAAAATCACTTTGATCGATATATCTACTGATACCACCCCAACGTGTTGCAGGATCTTTTAATCTGCCATTTGCGTCTATGCCTCTTGCATCAAAATTATAAGGACCTTTTTCTTGTGGATAATAAGCTAAATCGAAAGTGGTAAGTGAATTTGTAAAATTGGCAATACTCTTTTGTGGGAACACATCTTCTTGACGAATTGTATGAATGTAGTGATTGCTCAATTGATTCAAATCGTTTTTGATGTGGTCTGGCATGCCAGAGCTTTGGGATAAATTGGTAAGCGATGGCTCTAAATTATACCAACATAATTTAGCTCTGTTTTTACCAGAGTTTAAACTATTTAATTCTTTAGCCTCTGGAAAAAGTATGGACCCATTTTCATCTACTGCCTCATAAGGTACAGATGCCAGGCTCCAGTTGGTAACTGGGTAACGTAAATCGTAACTACTGCGGCTACTTTCAAAATCATCAATATACACCTCTCCTACTTTTCCAATAATTTTAGAATGACCAGGTTGCAATGTAGCACCCTCTGCAAATGCATTAATAATACTTGGAGCAGTAGTACTATATATTGGTAGTTTATCTAACAATCTGGTTAGCCCTGGTAATTCGCTTACGTAACTTACATCCAAACCTGCAACAGTATTTTTAATTGGATCGTCGCCAAACTGCACTTTATTGCTAAATGGTCTTTCGCTAAGGCGCATCAAGGTACCACCTATATTCATTTTTTCGTTTACAAAATAATCCCAACGCGTACCTACTAAATTTTGTTGCTGAAAATTAAAGTTAGCATTATTCTCGTAACTAATATTTATGGGCACACCACTGCTTAAATATCCTGTATTTAATATTTTTACTCTACCCAAGCCGTAGTCTATTTGATAGTCTACATTTTCTACTAATTGTACACCACCTGCTGTAACTTTTACTGAGCCTTGCGGAATATTAAAACCTCCTAAATAAATTTCGCTACCACTACTTCCTTTGTAGGTACCTTTTAAAATAAAGCGATTGTATTGCGGATATTGCTGTGCAATTATTTGTGTGCTATCATACAAATAATTGTACAAATATTTACGGGCTAAATTAGGCGCTCCAACAAATGCTTTTGCTAAGTCTTGGCCAAAAGGTTCTAACACAGGAAAAATAATTTTACCTTGATTACTACTAACGGTAATGCCTTCTACATAATCAAAAATACCATCTGGCTGCGGATCGTTTTGATTATTTAATCTATCTAAATTTAAAATTTCATTTAATTGTTTGCCAGCTTCAGGACCTTCTGGTAAATAACGTTTCAAAGCACCAGCAGCATCTTGATACATTACATTCATTTTAAATCCATCTTTAGCTAAGTTGCCACTGCCAATGCTATAAATATTTTTCATCATCAAATCCCAAATTGGCAACTTAGGATTCATGGTAGTGCTTTTTAACATTTTTAAAAATAACACTTTTGGATTGGTGCTATCTGGCGGCAAATCTTGCGCAAACTCTCCTACCTGATATACCTTACCATTAGAGGTATATTGATATGCAACACCAACTACATCATCTGGATTCAATACTGCATTGATGCTGATGTAACCCAACTTTGGTTGAAATGTAAAATCGCTAGAACTAAGTTTTCTTGCAAAAGTTTTTTCGAAATCTACAGTGCCTTGCAAGCCCATACTATTTACAGCACCCACTGCTGTTCCAATGCGTCGAGTACCTGGTTGTTGTTGCAATTGTTGATACAGCAAGTTGGCATCATTGGCTGGATAACGTTGACCCGCTTTAGCATAAAGCGTATTATGCGGATTTATTTCTCCCATATCTGCAAATGCAATTACATCTCTAGCCTCTGTAGTTACCCCGCTTCTGTTTGTAATCCAAACTTCTATTTTAGTAATATTGGTTTGACTTTGTATTAATGGAAAAGTACTTAATGCATGATTGAAATTATTACGAAATTGTTGGTCTAGTAAAAAGTGGCGATTGATATCGTATTGATCTGCAGTAATACTAAACTCTTGGTTTTGCGCACCTCCTTTTAAAGTAATACTTTCTTTTTTTGATTTCTGTTGCGATGCTACAGTAGTTGTCATCAATCTACCAAACTGCGCTTGTACCTTTACACCAAATAAACCTTGCACACCTTGAATCAAAGTACTTTTTAATGGAAATGCTACTTGACCAGCTTCTAGCTTTCTGATAATTTGATCTGGCTGGCCGGCCCACTCTAATTTTGTTTGATTTTCGAAATCGAAAGTAGCACGCGTGTTGTAATTAAAATTCATCCGCATTTTATCGCCAATTTTGGCAAGCATACTTAGATTCATTTGTACATCAAAATCAAAAATTCCCCACTTGCGTTGGCGCTCAGGCAAAGAAGGATTTTGAATTTTTTGCCAAATACCACCAAAAGACAATTCTAAATTTCCTGTTGGTTTTACTTCTATACTTGTTCCACCAAACAATCTATCAAAAATGGCATTTCCTAAATCTACTTGTGGTGTTGGGTTTCCTTTTTTTGTGATAATACCAAATGAGCTTGCTCTTTTTTTCCAATACGCCTCTTCGTCTTTTGCACCTTGGTATTTTATCAATTCATCCATGGTCATGAAACTAGGGTTTCTGTAATTCTGAGAACCCAGTCTTTCATAAATAGAGAACGATTTTAAAGTGGTGTCATAATCTACATCTGTTACAATATTGGATGGATCTTTTAGATCAAATTCGTGTTTGGAGGGTTCATTAAATTTATCGTTTAGCCTATCTGTAATAGGATACTTTAGTGTATCTGCAGGTTTGGTATATGCTTTAGGAGAATCAATTGGTGTATCATTATCAAAATCGTACCAAGCGTTAGAAAAATTATTTCTGGCATAGGAAGCGGTTAATACAAAAGCACCTACGATAAATATGCAGACCAATAATATCAAATATCGATTTATTTTTTTCAAAACTGGATTAAATATTTTTTAAAGCTTGTTTAATTAATTCTTGCACATCTTGCATTTCTGGCATTACTTTCAAAGCTTTTCTTACAGCTTCTGCAGCAGTGTTTTTTGCAATACCAAGGCTCACTAATGCATTTAACGCATCATTCTGTAAATTATTTTGTGGTAGGGACGAAAAGCCTTCCATAACTATATCAGATTTTCCAACTTTATCTTTTAGCTCTAAAATAATGCGCTTTGCAGTTTTTGCACCAATACCTTTTACTCTTTCTAAAGTTTTTTCATCGCCTAATGCTATTGCATTTGCCAATTCTGCTGGTGCTGCTCCGCTCAGCATTACTCTAGCCGTACTTGCCCCTACGCCACTTACGCTAATTAAATGTAGAAATAAATTTTTCTCTGCATCATCATAAAACCCAAAAAGACTATGCTCATTTTCGGAAATGCGCAAATAGATAAGCAGCCTGCCTTTGGATAAATTTTGAATTTTACCAAATGTATACAAGCTAATATTGACATCGTAGCCAACACCATTTACATTCACAATTATATTAGCAGGGCTTTGGTGTATAAATGTACCCTCCAGAAATGCTATCATAAGAGGTGCTAAGGTACTGAAAAATAAGGGTTGGAGTGTTAAAAAAAAGTTTAGGTTTTAACACTTTTCGCTCAATTGTGAGAAATAGTTTTGAAAAGTGAATTTTTACTGCAATTGCATTCTAAAACTGGTATTGATATACATATTTTATACCAAAAGCACCCAAGCAAATTTCTTTACTTGGGTGCTTTTGTATATACAATGAAAAACAAAATATTATTTTAGGGTAGCTAGGTAGTTAGCAAATTCTGTTTTGCTGCTTTCGAAGCTAAAACAATTGTAAATATTAAACAAATTTTGCTTGTCTATTACTCTTGCGGCGCCATACTTAGCCATATCTAATTTACTACTTTCAAAGCTGAATATATCGATAATTTCTTTCAACTGCCCAGAGGTGATCCACATGTTTTGTAATTGTGTTTTTACGATGGTTTGTTTGCCAGAATCGAAGCTACTATTTTCTACTGTTTGTTTAAAAGATTGGAAGGCTTGTGGGCTCATTCCATTGTTGTTATTATTGAAATTGCCTCCATTATTGTAGCCATTATTTCCACCATTGTTATAGTTGCTCATACCGTTATTGTATCCATTACTATAACCATTACCACCTTGATAATCATGGTCGTCGTGGTGCACGTCATGGTGTCCTCCACCTTTTATCCAACCATTGCTGGAATTGCCCCAATAGTTATCGTTCCAATCTTGGTCGTTATCATTGTAACTATTATACCCGTTTTCATTGTAATTTTGATTGTCAGAATAATATCCATTATTATTGATACAGCAATAAGATTGCACATCCAATCCTTCGTAATCATCTACAGTGCAGCGATAAATAAAGTTTGGTTGTACTTTAATCCTACCACTATAAATCATTTGTATATTTTGGCGACGACCAAAACCAACTAATCTATATATTTTAATTCTGTTTAATCCAGGCGGTACATCACTAACAGTTAATATTCTACCATTTTTGGGAAACTTTTTACCATTGATATTTACCATAATAATTCCGCCTTCTGCATCACGAATTTTAAGTGTTCCTCCGTTGTATGCAAATGCACCGATGCTAATAATACAAAGCATTAAGAGTGTAATAATCTTTTTCATTTTATTTATTTTTAAGTGATTTAAATTTATTGTTTGATAAATATATATCAATCGCTATGCCAAACATAATTGTATAACAAGATTATAACGAATACTATTTTTTTTAACAACTTTTTTTACTAATTATTGATACAAAAATAATGGCAAATAATACCTGTTGCTACTGCTACATTTAAACTTTCTGCACTTCCAATCCCTTCAATTTTTATTTTATTTGTGCAAATATCTTGAATACTTTTGCTGATACCTTCTCCTTCTTTGCCTACAACTATAAATGCTTCTTTGGCTTTTGGTATCCTGTACATGTATTGCCCATCAAGGGTAGCTGCATAGCTTGGAATATTTTTATTGGCAACAATCAATTCTTCTAAATTGCATCTTATAATAGGCATTGCACCTATACTACCCATAGTTGCTTGTACAACTTTTGGGGCATAGGCATCTGCGCTATCCATACTGCAAAAAATATTTGATATGCCAAACCAATGCGCTGTACGAATGATAGTGCCTAAATTTCCAGGGTCTTGCACGCCATCTATTATCAATGATATTTTATTAATTAAATTTAATTGAGAAACTATCGGTTTTTTAAAAATTGCTATGCAATTACTTGCGTTATGCAGCATTGAAATTTTCTCCATTTCAAAGACTTGAATAATAATTTCTTTAGGTAATAATAATGGCTCTGTAACATAAACTTGCACTAGCTCCAAACCATTTTTAATAATATCGGTAATATTTTTTAACCCTTCTGCAACAAAACAATGTTGTTCATCTCTGTATTTTTTGATGGCAAATGCCTGAATATGCTTAATTTGCGCTTTAGTAAGATTAGACACCACTCAAAGGTAAAATAAATTTGATAAAGCGCGTTGCACAAAACCAAAAATATAAAAATTTTATACATCCTATTCATAGCTATATCGATAGCTATTGGTAATAGTAGTTGTAATTACGCAAAGCATTTAAAAAAGGAAGAAACATTACTATGGCAAAACAGAGTAATTGTAAAAGGCAAATACAACGCTATTGATAAAATAAACTTTGTAAACCAATTGAATGCTGCTATTGTACAAACGCCTAACACAGCTTTGTTTGGCTTAGATTTAGAAACATTTAATTTAGGATACATTGTACCTAGAGTAAAATTATGGAACTACAATTGGAATTATAAACGGTTTGTTATAAAAAAAGACTCTACCTTTTATAAAAACAATATTATTCAATTGCCTGAAATTTATGATGAAAATAAAACGAAGCTAACATTACAGGTATTAAAAAACATTTGTATTAACAATGGTTTTTATTATGCCAAAGTTAAAGATAGCATTATTACTAAAGGACTTCAAAAAACTAGTGCCTATTATATAATAGAGCCTGGGAGAAATTATTTAATTAAAGATGTGATATACAAAGTAGCAGATGAAGCAATCGTAAAAATAATAAACAACAATAAAAGCCTTTCAGAAATTAAAATAAATGAACCATTAACCCAAACAAACTTAAGTAGTGAAAGAACTAGACTTGCTACAATGATGATTGAGAACGGATATTACAATTTTCGACAATCTGCAATAG
>CAIXQW010000041.1 GCA_903921675.1 uncultured bacterium
ATTTTTTTATTTGTTACAATTTTTGGATTTTGATGAAGTGCCGAAAGAGAAATTTCGAAAAACTCTATTTCTTTCCATTGATGGCAATACCAGATAAATAATTTTATTTCATCAATAGATTTATCATTTAATAATTGTATCACAGATTCTTTCCATACAATACAATTAAAGGTAGTGTCTATGTGAATGATTTCATTTTTCTGAATAAAATGTATTTTGTTGTTTGATACAATTTTAATTATTCTATTTCTAACATTAATTTGAGTAACAATCTATACTGCACGGAGTATAATTAGAAATAGATCTTTGATTCCGTTATTGTTAAGTACGAGGGAGGAGATTCGAACTCCCAAGCCCTTGCGAGCACCACCACCTCAAGGTGGCGCGTCTACCAATTTCGCCACCCCCGTATTTGGCTGCGAAGTTAAACAATTTTTAGTATTGAATTATTTAGAATAAAATTATATTAACTTTGATAAAAAAATTAGAAGAAATGGGATTAGTTTATGCAGATATTGAGTTAATTAATGCTGGGGATATAGAAATGGCTCGTAGACATATTATTGGTGAAGATGAAATTAAGAGAATGCATATTAATGCGCTTGTAGATACTGGTAGTCATATGTTGTGTATTAATGAAACTATTCAAGAGCAACTACAATTTCCAGTCGTAGAAAAGAGAAAAGCGCAATTAGCTAATAGTTCAGTTTTAGAATGTGATGTTGTAAGTATGGTAGAATTAAAATTTAAAAACAGAAGAACAATTTGCAATGCAATGGTTTTGCCTGGTGATAGCGAGCCTTTATTAGGTGCAATACCATTAGAAGATATGGATGTATTAATTCATCCTCTTCGTCAAGAATTGATAGTAAATCCTGAACATCCTTTTTACGCACAAATGAAAATTAAATAATTTTACTCCAACACTATTTTCTTATACTCATCTCCAATTTTTATAATATAAATTCCTTTTGGAAGTGAATTTGTTGCAATTGTAGTTTCTGAATTTTCCAATTTCATTTTAACCATTATCTGCCCTTGCAAATTGATTAATTGCATTTTTTTATTTTTCAAATTGCTTCCTGAAATTATTATTTTTTCAGTTGCTGGATTTGGAGCTACTTGCCATTCTGCTTGTGCTGAAATATTGTTGATTGCATTTGGTGTGCACATCACATCTTTCAAATATTTCCAAATATCATTATTAAAAACTGTAGTTACTAAACCGCCATCATTAGGGTTGTTGCCAAGGCGAATTAAAACTAAATTTTTGCTAGTCACTACATTTATTAACTGTCCATCCTTGCCAAGTGCTGCATACATATCATCAGGTGCATTAGGCATTAATTTTCCTAAAAAAACAATTTGTGTTTGTGGAATCATATAATCTGTTTTGCCATTTAACCAAGTTAAATAACCATAAGCTTTATTCAGTTGTTGACTAGTATTGGTCATGTTGTACAAGTAGTTTGTATCTGCTAATACTGTAGTAGCATCCCATGTTCCTTTGGCTAATAATAGCAAGCCGAACCTAGCCATGCTGCGTGTAGTGCTATAATTAATATTGTTGAGAAAAATTCCATTCATGCCTATTTTGTTGCGCACCATTTGACTTACATAACTATTAAAACTCGGCGCTGAAGATGCGCTATCTACCACATCTTGCAAAAGCCTATAAGATGCATTATAATATGCCCAACGTGTATCTACAGGAACTAGATATTTAAGACAAGTATCAATCACGCAATTATCATCGGGCACATTATCATCTAGCCCGGTAGTCATGGTAAGTTGATGCAATAATGTAATACTATCTTCTTGCAAAGAAGTGCAACTACTCCAACCATTGCCAAGGTATTGCGATGTTTTATCATGAATATTTAGCAGATTATTTTCTTGCGCAATACCCACAGTAAATGCAACTAAAGTTTTGCCTGCACTAGCCCAATACCAATTGCTGTCTTTTGTAAAAGTGCCGTAGTATTTTTCCAATACTATCTTTCCATCTTTTAATAAAATAAATCCTTTGGTGTTTCTATAATTTAAAAAACTATACAAACTATCTAATGGCGCACCTGTGCACCAACCCAAACTACTAGCAGATGTAGTATCCCAGGTGCTACCACTAATGGGTGGAAAATATAGACTTTGTGCTATTGCATTTTTTGCAAATAACAGAAATAGAAAAATGATAAATTTACGCATATACTGTTGTTAGACTTTGTAAAAGTAAATTGGATTAATGATAGAATAATTTCGATTTTATAAAATAAAAAATAGAGATTTGCGAAAATGACATTTACGGATTTTAAAATAAAGTATGATCGCCCAAATACAGTGATATTGCTAGAAGGTAAAAGAAATGTGCTACCACAAGACCAAGAGAAATTATTTGAACTTGGAAAATTGCTAGCATCAAAGACAAATAATATTGTTTTTAGAAGCGGTAATGCAAGTGGGGCCGATGAGTTTTTTACCATGGGTGTAAATTGGGTAGATAAATCTAAAATGCAATTAATAACACCATACACTGGGCATAGAAGTAAGTATAATGCAACAGAAAATTCCATTGCCTTAGGTACAATCAATTTGGTAGAAGAACCTCTAGTAGTATTACAGTCGAAGCACAATAAAAGAATGATTAATTTGATAGATAATTATGTAAATGGAATGCGAGATTCAGTTAACATTAAGTCAGCATATATTATTAGAGATACGATAAAAGTAATAGGGACTTCGCAAATACCTAAAGCTAATTTTGGAATTTTTTATGACGATTTAAAAAACCCAATGCAGGAAGGAACTGGACACACAATTAATATTTGTAAACTAAATAATGTACCTTATTGCAATCAAACAAATTGGATGAATTGGTTAAACCAAAATTAAATATGAAAATAAATATTATAGCTTTAATTGCATTATTAATCTCTACTTCAATATTTGCGCAAACTACAATAGAAACCTTGCAAGAAGGGACTTTTATGCAATTGGGAGTAGAGGCAAATTCGCGAATTGCATTTGCAGGGCAGGCATTGGGTGTAAACGGTCCTGAATTTTTACCGGCTTTTTCTTACTATAACAAAAATCGAATTTATGCATCTATCAGCCCAACATTTTACACAGATAAAAAAGTAGTAAAAAAATCTGCTATTGCAGAAATAAATTATACACTAGGTTATGCATTTGGCGGAGAGAAATTTACAAGCGACAATAGCCTTAGTCATTCGCAAGTATTGTACGGCAATAAGTTTTTTAAAGCATATTTAGCAAATGTATTGACATCGGAAAACAACTATCAGTTTTCTGATAATTTTGAAATGAGTGCGAATGTAATGGTGCTGTTTGGTGCAAAATTCAAACGAAATAATGCAAGTGTCTTAGAAGGCAATGCACAATATCATTATTATTGGCAAGATGCTTTGGGTGCAGAACAAATTACCATGACTCCAAGCCTTAGTTATTTTTATGGTAGCGATAAAATTATAGCGTCGTTTGCACAAAGAGATTCATTGAGCGAAAAAACAAAGTTGGTGGATGTGGCCAATTCTATGCATACATTAAGCATTTATCCAAGTATCAGTGCCAATTGGCAGAAAAATGTGCATGAAATAGAATTAGAATTGGCAGTGCCTTATGCCAGAACAGAAACAACTTTACCCGCCAACCCTCTTAACTATAGCTATGATTTAAAAATTAATCGACCAATATTTTCCTTACGATATAATTATTACATAGGCTTTGGAGGCAATGATTGGAAAAAATGATTGATATTGTTCCTTTATTTTCACGCAAATAAATATCTATATTTGCCCCCAATATGAAATTTCAAGAATTAGTATCAATAAGCGGTATGCCAGGATTATATCAATTGGTGGCTACCAAAAGCGACGGAGCAATCGTTAGAAGTATAGATGATAACACTACAAAATTTGTAGCAGCTCGCTCTCATAGCGTTACGGCGTTAGATGGTATAGAAGTATTTACTACCGGAGAAAATGTTCGTTTGTTTGATGTGTTTATGACTATGAAAGCAAATACAGCAAGTGCTGGAGAATTTGATTTGGCAAAAGCAGACAACAAAGCTATCAAAGCACATTACGGAAAATTATTTCCAGAATTTGATGCAGATAGAGTGTATGTAAGCGATATGAAGAAAATGATTAAGTGGTTCGGCATTTTAGATGCAAAAGGCTTATTGGTGTCGCCTGCAGCAGAAGCGGAAGCTACAGTGGAAGCGGCAGAAGCAGCTCCAATAGAAGCTGCCAAGCCTGCTAAAAAAGCAAAAGCACCAAAAGCAGAAGCTACAGAAGCAGAAGCTCCTGCAAAACCAAAACGTACTACTAAAAAGAAAGACGCAGATAAACCTACAGAATAATTTTTAATTCTTATTTTTAATCTTTATAAAATCATATAACAATGAATATTCCACAAGAACTAAAGTACACCAAAGATCACGAATGGATTCGTATAGATGGTGATGTAGCCACAATTGGCGTAACAGATTTTGCACAACACGAGTTGGGTGACATCGTATTTGTAGACATTAATGCAATAGGCAAAGAGCTAAACGCAGGTGATGTATTTGGTACTGTAGAAGCTGTGAAAACAGTTTCTGATTTGTTTTTGCCAGTAGCAGGAACCATTACAGAAATAAATGCTGGATTGGAAAGCGCTCCTGAAAAAGTAAACACAGATCCTTATGGCGACGGTTGGATGGTAAAAATGACCATTAAAGATGCAGGCGAAATAGCTAGCTTATTGGATGCAGATGCCTACAGCAATTTAGTTGCTTAATATTTTATTAAAACAATAATTTTTAAAAATCCTATGTATATCTTGCATAGGATTTTTTTATGAAACAACTTTTTGCATATTTCTTTCAAAGGCAGGCATTGGCTTGGAGTGCAGCTATTTTTTGGACTTTAGGTATTTTTTATGGATGTAGTATGCCTGGTAAAGAATTACCTAAACTGCACTTGTTTGATCAATTTGATAAAGTAGTACATTTTACTTTCTTTTTCATGTTTGCCTTTTTATGGCAAACAGTATTTGCGAAAAAATATTATGCTGTTTGGTGGAGCATTGGCATAGCCTTCCTTTATGGAGTAGGCATAGAAATTTACCAAAAATATTGTGTAGCTGGTAGAAGCTTTGATTTATGGGATATTTGTGCAGATACAGTTGGCGCCTTGTGTATTTTATTTGTTTTAAAAAATAAAAAGTAAATTGATGCATAAACTAATAACTGCCATTTTATTTATTCTAATATCTTTTTCTGCTTGTAATAAAAAGCCAAGTGCATCCACTAGTTTTTATTATTGGAAAACAAGTTACGCACTCAACAATTTTGAAAAAAAATATTTGCAAGATAATCATGTGCAAAATATATATATGCGCTGCTTTGATGTAATACCATCTGCCAAGCTATACGAACCAACTGCTGTGCTGATTTGGAAAGACGCACCAGAAAAAAATATCAATTATATACCTGTTGTTTTTATTACCAATGCCATTTTTGAAAATGTAGATTCTAGCGAGGTGTCAAGTATGGTTAATAATATTTTTCAATTAACGCAACAGATTTTCGCAAGTCAAAATTTGTCTATTTTAGAAATGCAAATTGACTGCGATTGGACAACATCTACAAAAGATATTTATTTTTATTTTTTAGAATTATTGGCCAAAAAGAAAATTATAGTTAGCAATACACTTAGGTTGTATCAATACAAATACCGCAAAGATGCTGGCATTGCACCAACTAATTATGCTAGTCTCATGTGCTACAATATGGGAAATTTAAAAAGTGCAAATACAGAAAATTCTATTATTAATTTAAAAGATTTACAAGCCTATACAAACCAAGTTACAGATTATCCAAAGCCTATCAATATTGCTATGCCTTTATTTGATTGGGTATTGGTGTACAAAAAAAATGCATTTAAGAATATACTATATAGCTGCCCCAATACAAGTACTTATAATTGGAAAAAAATTAAAGAGAATCAATTTATGTGCATCAGAAATTATTTAGATACCAGTTGCAATCAGTATTTTTACAACGCAGAAACTATTCGGATAGAACAGATATCTAAACAAGATTGGCTGCAAGCAAAGCAATATATTCAACAGCATTTAAGCAATACAAAAAATGAAATTATTTATTACACCTTGGATAGCGCACAAATACAAAACTATTTGTTTTAGTATTTTATTATTACTGCCAAATATTTCAAAGGCTTGTGGCCCCGATTTTTCTGGGTTTTATTTTACATGGCTATTGGAGCATTATACCTACAATAATAAATTTTTTGATTATCAGTTTGATGCCGAAAATAGGTTTTATTCTAAAAGTTATTTGTGGGATGAAGATGATAGAAACAATCCAGACCCAGCAAAGCATAATGTAAATGCTTGGAGAAAATATTTACAACTGCCAAACGCCATTGCAGATAGTACTATCAAGCAATATTTTTACACCAATTTGAATAATGCAGATAGAAAAAAAAGCAACCATGCAATTTCTACAGCTATCACTCAGAAAAAAAATCAATCAGAGATTTGGGAGTATTTACAATTGCTAAATGAATACCAAACAAAAATTGTGCAAGAAGATGGTGATTGGAGCTATACAAAATATACAGACATAACAGTAAAGGAAAATGTAAAACAATTTACAGATAAATGCGAGAAAGCATTGCAACAAAGCAAAGACGAATTTGTGCAATGGCGCTTGCTATATGTAATGCAACGCGCTGCACATTTTAATGCGCATCATCAGTTGGCAAATGATTTATTTGAAAAGTATTATCCTACAATTACTAAAAATAATGCTATTGAACAATATTGGTGCGAAGGCATGCAAGCCGGTGCCTTACTACGTTTGCAGCAGCAAGACAAAGCTATATACTATGCAGCAAGAGCATTTGCCAATAGCCCAGATCAATACAAGCAAGCTATGTGTACTTATTTATTTACCAATAGATATTGGAAAAGTGCCTTGCCATTTTGCGAAAATGCAAGGGATAGTGTGTATGTAACTTTGCTAGAAGGTGCTAATCACCCATTGCCAAATATGGAGTTTATTGAGCAGGTATATAATACTAATCCTGCAGCAGAAGAATTAAAATTATTATGGCTGCGCGAAACAAATAAATTGGAGCAATATGTATTAAATGCAACTGCTAATGATTTAGGAAATTACTATTTTAACTCAGAAGAACCAATCAATATTGATAGCATTTACAAAACACAAAATGTATTAGTAAGCTATACAAAATTTGCTGAAAAAATGATGAGCAACCCTATGGACTTGCCTGTAAAAACAACAATTGGTAATTGCTTTGCATTTTATTTTTATCAGTTGAAAGACTATGCAAAGGCTAGTTATTTTTTAAACCAAATTGCCAAGATGCCGAAAGACGAAATAGAGCAACAGCAATATGATTTGCTAACTAAGCTAACTACCTTAAAGCAAAGCAATAACTTTCAAACCCAAGAGTTTATTCCATTACTGAACCAATTTGCAAAGTATAGCCCAACAGAATTTAATTACAATATTGGCTACTACTTGGTGTATAATGAGCTTGCTCCATATTGCATGCAAACCAAAGATAGTAGTGCTGCATTTTGGGCTTATGTATATGCCAACTCTAGAAACAATTCGCCATTTGATATTTATGGGCAAGATGCTTCGCCAGAAGGATGGAATAGTTTTAATTATGCCACCTATTTAGTGAATCATAGTTCTAATATTGCACAAGTAGAAGCATTGCAAAAACAATGGACAGCTAAAAAAGGAAACTCTGCATTTGAAACATATTGTATAAAAAATTCTTCTTTTATAGAAAACGAAAAATTCTTTGCATTAATTATTGCAAGAAAATACATGCTTACCCAACAGTGGAATAAAGCATTAGAAAATTTCAGCAACTTACCTAAAGATTATTTGGCAACGATGGGTCCAAATCCTGCCAATCTAAAAATAAATGATACCATTAATGATACAGAATATCAAGCCACAAAAAATACATTTACTGTAAAACAAATTGTGGAATTGGCACAGAAATTAAAAACCAATGCAGATAAATCGGAAGCAACTTTTGCAAACGACAAATTGTTATATGCAACGTTACTATACAATTTAAGTTTTTACGGCAAGAATCACTATATATTAGATAACCACTGGAACCATTACGGCACAAGACTTACAGCCTATTACAAATACGATTCCGTAGATGCACATGCCTATTATAATGGGAAAGATAATTATGCAATGCCATTGCATACTAGCTATCAAAATTATTTTTATTTGTATACGGCAGAGCAATATGCAAAAAAAGCTTTATTGGATTTAAGTAGTGGAGAGGATAAAGCCAAATGTGTTTATTTACTTGCTAAATGTTGGCAAAAACGCTGCCCACTAAAAATGCAAAAAACAGAATATGGATATTTAGAAAATGTATCTGATTATTATGCCTATAGTTTAAAAAATCCTTACTTTATAGAATTGGCTACGCAGTATAAAAATACAAGATGGCAAGAACAAGTATTTAATAGCTGTGCCTATTATCAAGATTTTAGAAGAAAGTAATTTTGAAATATTTTAGTGAGTAATTATTTTATATTACAGATAGCAAATACTAATAATCCTTGTCGTCTATTGTATCCATTACCTTAATATAGCTTTCCATTCTTTCTGGAGAAATTTCTCCATTTTCTACAGCTATTAATACTGCGCACTTTGGCTCGTTAATGTGCATACAATTGTTGTATTTGCAATCTGCAGCATGTGCTTTTATTTCTGGATAATAGCCACCTACTTCTGCTTTTTTCATTTCTACAATGCCTAATTCTCTAATGCCTGGTGTATCAATAATAGCACCACTTGTAGGCAGGTCAAACATTTCTGCATATGTAGTTGTATGCATTCCTTTTCCACTCCAATCACTCACTTCTTTGGTGCGCAAATCCAACTGTGGCAATAGCTGATTGATGATAGTGCTTTTGCCAACACCACTATGCCCAGTAAATAAAGTTTGCTTGCCATCAATTAAATGTTGTATTACATCCATGCCAATATTTTCTTGTGCACTAACGGCATATACTTTGTAGCCAATGGTCTCGTAAATGTCTTTATAAAGTTGCAATGTGGCTTTGTCATCTTCATCCAACAAATCCATTTTATTAATTACAATAATTGGTGGCACATCATACATTTCTGCAGTTATCAAAAATCTATCTATAAAACCCAAACTGGTTCTAGGGTTTTTTATGGAGCCAATTAATATTGCTTGGTCTAAGTTAGATGCAATAATATGTTTTTGATTTCTGTTGTGTGGGGAAGTACGAATGATATAATTTTTTCTGGCTTGTACTTTAGAAATAATTGCTGTGTTTTCTTTTTCGTCTTCTACTGCTGCACTTACAATATCGCCAACTGCAATGGGATTGGTGCTTGTAATAGCATGGTCTATTTTCATTTTGCCCTTAATACGGCAGCGCCATACATGACCATTTTGGTCTTTGGCCATGTACCAACTTCCTGTGCTTTTGTAAATAGTTGCGTTAAACAAATAATATTTTTTAATACGATAGATAAATTTCGACATGCAAATTTACAAGTATTAGTAAGAATTTTAGCAGATTGTTCTACTTACTTTTTTATTAGAAAAATAAACAGGAGGCACGAATGTTAGATTTTACAATGCTGAGGCGCAGCCTGCCCCGAATCAAAACTTCGGAGAAGCCTTCGGAAGGGTTATTATCTTGTAGTTCTGCTCCAATTCCTATTTTGTTTACAAAGTTTATTTTGGCACACATACCCTGTGATCTGTAAACAAATTATTTGCTACATCAATCCATTACGTACTCAATATTCATTTTTGTTGTTTAATTTTCCATTTTATGATCAACACATCTACAGAACAACAAAAGTTTGACCAATATTATAACAGCCTCAACGAAAATCAACGCAAGGCAGTAGACACCATTTATGGTCCCGTAATGGTTTTGGCTGGCCCGGGTACTGGAAAAACGCAAATATTGGCAGTGCGCATTGCTAATTTATTACGCAGCGAAGCACAAATTAACCCTTCAGAAATATTGTGTATTACATTTACAGATGCTGGCAGAATAGCGATGCGAAGCAGATTAAATGAAATTGTGGGTATAGATGTAGCACAAAAAATTGCCATTCATACATTTCACAGTTTTTGTAATGATATTATTCAAAATAATTTATCCTATTTTGATAAAGACTCTTTGGAACAAGCTAGCGAGTTAGAGCAGTTCACAATCATCAAAAAAATGTTAGATGAATTGCCGCATGGACATTTGTTTAAAAATCCAAAAAATCCTTACGATAAAACTAAAGATTTACTTTACTTGTTTAGCAAAATGAAACAAGAAAACTGGACTAGCAAATTGCTGATGGATAAAGTGGATGAATACATTACAGAAATAATGCCGCTAGACGATGACCTTGTTTATAAAATTAAAAGTAAAGCCGGCCAACGCAAAGCTGCTTATGCCGAGCAAGAAGAGCGCATGCTGAAAACAAAAATTGCGGCATCCTTATACGATGTGTATATAGCAAAAATGTTAGAAGCCAATCGCTACGATTTTAATGACATGATACAATGGGTAGTAAACGCTTTGGCTACACATGAAGATTTACGCTTGCGATATGCAGAACAGTTTCAATATATTTTGGTAGATGAATATCAAGATACAAATGGTGCACAAAATGAATTGATACGATTGCTATGCAGCGAAACAGATAGCCCAAATCTGTTTGTTGTAGGCGATGACGACCAAAGTATTTACCGCTTCCAAGGTGCTAATTTAGAAAATATGGAGTCAATCAAAAAAAGATATACCGACATACAAATTATTCAATTAGCACATAATTATAGGTCTTATGCAGAAATTTTAAATGCAGCCGAATTATTTATTAATAAAAATAAAGAAAGATTAAAAAGCGGTAATCAACCGCTACAAGCATGGCATGGAGAGGGTTTGATGCAACCTAAATTAATTGGCTTACAAAATCCTAGGCAAGAAATGGTGTACTTGGCTACAGAAATTAAAAAATTAATTGATAAAAAAATATTACCAAAAGAAATTGCTGTGTTATTTTTTAAGAATGAAGACTGCATTACACTTTCGGAATATTTGCATCATTTAGATATTCCGTTTTATACAAAAAGCAAAACCAATTTGCTACTGATGCCCTTAAGCAAATGTATTTTAGATGTGTTACGCTACATTAATGCAGAATGCGATACACCATTTAGTGGCAATCTGATGCTATTCCAAATCTTACATTTTCATTTTTTTAAATTGAATGCATTAGATATTGCGAAAGAAAATTTGAAGAGTAATTCTGCTGCAAAAACTAAAGATACCTTAAGTGGTAGCTTACGCGAATATTTACAAGGTTGGATGCATACTACTAATCCTGCACAGTTTGTAAAAGCGCCAAAGCAAGAAATAATAAAAGCATTTGCCACAATAGAAAATTTAATTGGTGAGGCGCAAAATAATAATCTATTTCCATTCTTTCGAAAGCTGATAAAAGATTGCGGTGTGTATGAATATATTATTGCGCAACCAAACAAAATTGATTTATTAGATGAACTAACAGCCCTATTTGCATTTATACAAGAAGAAACAAGATTAAATCCAGAAATTACGCTTGCTCATTTTATTTCTTTGATAGATATTATGCAAGCCAATGGTATAAAAGTAGACTATTTTAAAACACTTGGTAAAGATAATGGTGTGCAATTACTTACCATGCATAGCAGTAAGGGGCTAGAGTTTGAACATGTATTTGTAGCTAGCTGCATGGCAAAAAATTGGGAAAACAAAAGAGGCAACAATGCCGGATTGGCAATACCTGCAAATGTGTTTGACGAACAATACAAACACAGAGTAAACGAAAAAGACAGCATAAAACTAGAGAAGAAAGAGCATGACAATGAAGAGCTTCGCAGATTGATGTATGTAGCTGCTACGCGTGCTAAAAAACAATTGACATTTAGTTTTTATAGAAAAGATGCAAAGGATAAAGAGTTGGCGAGCTCACAATTTTTATTAGAATTTTTTCCAGAAGAAAAAGCGATTGAAAAAGCAATAGATGATGAAGCAGTTACTACACAAATGATGGCTGCATTAGAGCCTGTGCAATTGGTAAACGAAGAGCCTTTGCAAGTAAAAATGATTGAAAAAAATTATATTGATGCACAGCTGAAGGATTTTACAATAAGCGTAAGTGCACTCAATAATTTTATAAAATGTGCATTGCATTTTTATTTTGTAAATATATTAAAAGTACCAAGTGGACTAAATGAGAATGCAAGCTTTGGTAGTGCCATACACAAAGCAATGGATGTATTGTACAATGACATGAAAAACAATGGCGATATATTTCCGGAAGTTGATGTGCTAACTACTGCATTTAAAAAAGATATGTTTAAACGCAGAGAAACTTTTACATCAGATGGATATAAAAACAAGTTGGATTATGGTGTGGAAATTTTAAAAAATTTGTACACCAATTATATTTTGCAAAGTAATAAAATTGTAAAATTAGAGCATCCTGTAAATGTTACTTGGAATAGCATTCCATTGAAAGGATTTTTAGATAAACTAGAATTTACTGGCCTAGATGTAAATATTGTAGACTATAAAACTGGAAACTTTGATGGTGCTTATGCGAAAGAAAGTATGCGCGAACCCTTTAATGCAAAAGGCGAAATGACCAATGAAGGTGGTGCATATTGGAGGCAAGGCGCATTTTATAATTTATTAATTAGTTTAGATAAAATAAATAATTGGAACCCAATAAGTAGCGAATTTTTATTTGTAGAACCTGTAAAACCAAGCAACGAATACAAAAGCAAAAAGTACATGATAGGTGCAAAGGATGTTGATTTGCTCAAAGAACAAATTTTGAATGCTTGGGAAAAAATTCAGCGCCACGATTTTTATACAGGCTGTAACAAAGACACTTGCGATTGGTGCACATTTGTAAAAGAGCATGAACTGCAAGCAAAGTTGGATGAATTAAAGTAAAGAGCACAATGTAAAATAACTTTTGTTTGTATTCGATATTCAACTATGCATACAGCATCTGTAAAATAAGAAGTGATTCTATTGATGGAAAAAGTAGTTGATGAAACTTTGGATGAAATGAAATACTATTTACCTTTGCATCATGTCATTATTTGAAAAATTACAGCAAGCCAAATTACAGAAAATTGCAGCTACAAAAGCTGAAGGTGAAACCTTTTTAAAGCAAAATGCAACATCAGCTGGGGTAATTACTACACCAACAGGAATGCAATATAAGATATTGGTGCAAAGTGAAAATACACAAAAACCTAAACCCTTTAGTTTAGTTACTTGCCATTATCATGGAACTTTGATAAATGGAGAAGTATTTGACAGTAGTGTAAAACGAAACAAACCTGCTACTTTCCCTTTAAATAAAGTTATTAAAGGTTGGCAAGAAGGTGTGCTTTTGATGACACTTGGTAGTAAATATGTTTTTTATATTCCAAGCAATTTGGCTTATGGCGATGAGCAAATGGGTCCGAAAATTGCACCGGGTAGTACATTGGTATTTGAAGTTGAATTATTGGGTATTAATTAAATTTAATAGTGATAGACAGACAAATATAAATTCT
This sequence comes from uncultured bacterium, assembly GCA_903921675.1. Classification (GTDB taxonomy): domain Bacteria; phylum Bacteroidota; class Bacteroidia; order Chitinophagales; family Chitinophagaceae; genus CAIXQW01. The sequence goes on from CAIXQW010000041.1 coordinate 13,695, forward strand.
ATTTCATTCTGGCAATCTTCTATTTCTTAATACCATCATCTCTGCTTACTTTTACAGCATGAGCATCAATAGAAAAATCGCACCCCCAATATTAAATGCAACAGATTTTACTTTTCAATTAGCAGATATTACACAAGCACAATTGGCCAATGGTATGCCATTCTATTACCTCAATGCAGGAGCACAAGAAGTAGTAAATATTGAGTTGGTGTTTGATGCAGGTACATGGCAACAACATAAACCAGGTGTGGCACAAGCAGCAGCATCACTATTAAAAAACGGAACAACAAAAAAAACAGCTTTAGAAATAAATGAGTTGATAGAATTTTATGGCGCCAATTTAAAGTGTGGGGCAAGCAATGATTTTGCAAATGTAAATATTAGCTGCATGAGCAAACATTTGCATCACTTATTGCCTTTGTTATTTGAATTATTAACTGAATCTATTTTTCCAGAACACGAGTTAGAAATTTACAAACAAACTACTATACAGCGCATGCAAGTAAGTTTGAAAAAAAGCGATTTTGTGGCCAATAGAAAAATAGATGAATACCTTTTTGGTTATCATCATCCATACGGTTTTTATAATAATATTAGCGATATACAAGCAATTGAAACTAAAGACCTAAGAGAATATATTTTACAATACTATAGCTTTGATAATTGTAAAATATTTTTATCTGGAAAGTTTAATGATGGCATTATCAAAGATGTAGAAACAATATTTGGCAGTAGTAAATGGAATGACTCTGATGCTATCATTAGAAACGAATTTACTGTAACGCCTGCCGAACAAAAAAAATATAGAATTACCAATGACAAGAATGGAGTGCAAGGAAGTGTACGTATGAGCATGCCATTTATTAAAAAAGCACATCCAGATTTTGCACCAATGATAATTGTAAACACTTTGTTTGGCGGGTATTTTGGCAGCAGGCTAATGAGTAATATTCGCGAAGACAAAGGTTACACTTATGGTATTTACAGCTATTTATATAACAACAAGCATGAGGGTGCATTTGGCATTAGTACAGAAGCTGGTAAAGATGTTTGCGAAGCTACAGTGCAAGAAATTTATAAAGAAATAGAAATTTTAAAAACAGAGCCTGTAGATACCGAGGAACTGCAATTAGTAAAAAACTATATTCTTGGGGGCTTAGTTGGCGACTTAGATGGACCATTCCAAATTATGCAACGCTGGAAAAATTTATTATTGTTTGGCTTTGATAAAAGTAGATTTGATAGCAATATAGAAATTTATAAAACAATTACTCCAGCGCAAATTCAAGAATTAGCCAATAGATATTTTATTGCAGATAATTTCTATGAGTTGGTAGTAGTCTAATCTATTTTTGTTGTTTGTCTATTTACCAGCAGCCATTTACCATGTAGCTTTATATATACATTTGCAAATACAAAATGTAGTTGCATATCTGTACCATGGTAATTAATATCGTAAGTACATCTACCAGTAACTATTGCCATTTTTTGTTGATAGATGCGAATGAGATTTTCTTCTATAGTAATATTTTTATGAATGATTTCTTTGTTAGCAATACTTTGCAAAAGGCTTTGCTTTGTATCTAATTTTCCATTGCTGTGATAATATACTAGACTATTGGTCATCATTCCTGCTAACGCAAAAGTATCCCCTGCTATCATAGCAGCGTATCTTTCTTTTTCGGCTTGTGCTACTTTATTGTGTTGGTTTTTGGCGTTTGTGTTAATGTATAACAACATTAAAACAAACGCTAAAATTATATTTTTCATGATTAAAAAATCTTATACCATTTTCATTATTACCTATCCATTTTTTCTCGAGCAACATGATCTAAGGCATCATAAAATTCTTCGCCATATTTTCTGATGATTGGCTCTTTTAAAAACTGATAAACGGGTACATTTAATGCGCTTCCATTTGCGCAAGCTGGTGCACATAAATCCTGGCGAGGCTCGTAATTCAACGATTCAAAAATTCCTTTTTTACCAATTCTAATTGGAAATAAGTGGCAACTGATTGGTTTTTTCCAAGTTACTTCGCCTGCGTAATATGCCTTTTCGATTGCACATTTTACTACAGCATTTTCATCTGTATAGGCATAAACGCATACCCCTCCACCAATATCTGGTGTTACCATATCAAACTCTTCATCGCGCTTATACACTCCCACTCTTTCTATTTCTGCAATTGCCTCTTGCGTTAAGTATTTTTTTACAATAGGATATACTTCTTCTATTTTTTCTAATTCGTCGTGGTTCAGTGGTGCACCTGCATCACCATCTACACAGCAACCACCTTTGCATTTATCTAATGCGCAAACAAATTTTTCTTTTACTAATTCTTCGCTTATATATACGTTATCTATAATTATCATTTTGTCCATTTTAAAGTTTTAATTAAATGCTCTACATCTGCACGCAAAAACTGATTGGCAGGCTTTAGACTATCTGCATTGGGTGTTACGTTAAAGTACAAAGCACCACGTAAAAAATGATGCACACTATCTGTTGCAAAAAATTGTAACGCACTTGCAGCATTGCCTCCTACTTCAAAAAACACTCCGTTTACATTATTGGCGGTATGAAAAGTAGGGTCTTCTATATAGTCTGCTTTTTTATCGTGAGCACTTGTCATTTTATAGCAATCCTCTATTAAACTTGCTAAATCTGATTGTCCATTTATGCTTTTATAAGTTAAATATATTTTAGCTCCAAGTCGCTCAAACTCTATATTCATCCAATATGGATTCTCAGGTTTTTTATCAAAAAAAACTGTGTCATTTACTGTTTTGCCATAAGTAGGATATTCAAATTGATATGGAAATGCAGGGTCAGAAAATTGAGTGTACTTTTTCTCAGGCAATTGCACTCTGTAATAGCCGCGTGGTTTAGGAGTATAATCGTCGCATTCGCAAGATGCAATACTTGCCATGGCTATTAATAGCAATAAATATGTACAATACTTTTTAAGCATAATTGTAAAAATGTAAATGTAATTAGTAATTGCAAGTTAAGCACTTGGTTCTATCATTACTTTTATTTTTTTTACTCTATTTTTTTCTAACTCCTGCACCATAAAGCTATATTGTTTGTATGTAGCTGTTTCGCCTATTACAGGAAATTTACCAGACAATTCCATCCATAAGCCACCAAGTGTATCGCTTTCTCCTCTTGCTTCGTCAAAAAATTCAACTTGTTCATCTATCACCTTGCACATATCATTAATTAAAGTTTTCCCATCGCAAATGTAAGTATGGTCATTAATTTTTTTAATATCACTTTCATCTTCATCAAACTCATCACGAATGTCGCCAATAATTTCTTCCATAATATCTTCTAAAGTAACAATTCCACTAGTGCCACCAAACTCATCTACCACTACAGCTAGGTGTATTCTGCGCTTTTTAAATTCAAATAGTAAATCTTCTATCAACTTTGATTCATGCACAAAAAATGCGGATCTTACCAATTTATGCCAATCTTCGTTGGTACTATTAATATATGCTAATAAATCTTTGGTATGTATCACTCCTTTTACAGTATCTAATGTTCCTTCGTACACAGGTATTCTGCTATAGCCACATTCCAATACTGCAGCTTGCATTTGTGTAAAAGTGCTATTAAATTCTATGCCATGTACATCCATTCTTGGTCGCATAATTTGTTTTACAGCAATATCTCTAAAATTCAAAGTGCCCTTTATCAAATTCATTTCTTCTTCACTAGCACTATGCCCTACTGTTAATTGTATTGCATTTTCCATATCCTCATCACTTATTTCGCTAGGTTTGGTATTGATATTTTTTTCTATCAAAGCACTACTACGCACCAAAAAATTACTAAATGGAGCAAAGAATTTATTTAATGCATTAATGATGGGTGCACAAAACAAACTCATGCGCAGATTGTTTTGCGTCGCGTATACTTTTGGCAATACTTCGCCAAACAGCACTAATAAAAACGTAACTAAAACTATTTGAATAAATCTATATATTAGCGTGCCATAACTTGGCATACTATTTTTCAAAACATCCAATAATGGTTCTAAAATTAATCCTGTAGTAATAATGATACCAATACTTAAAAAACTATGTGCAATTAAAAGTGTAGCTAATAACTTCTTAGGTTTTTCTAATAATTGAATAATAGTTCTATTGCTTCCTTCATTTTTGCTTTTTAAATAATTGACGTCTTTTGCGCTAAGGCTAAAAAATGCTACTTCGCTACCAGCTACAATGGCTGTAAAAATTAAAAGCACCAGTACAATAATAATCATTACCATATTGGTAGCTAAATTTGGCATGCTTTGCAGCAATACCTGAAGAAAAAAATAATTGGCTTCAGGGTCTCCGTCAGAATTCATATAATGTTTTGTTTAGTAATTATATCTTTTTATTTTTATTGATATATCGCAAATATATTCGTTTTCTGCAAAAAACAGAATGTTTGTCATGGTTTTTGCAATTTTACAAGATTGTTCTGCATAATAATTGCCTATAAATACTTATTTTGATGCAAGAAATCTAAAATTACCTTGGGCATTGCATAGTTTTCCAAATTTTCATAGGCTACTTTTTCCAAGCCATATTCTGTAATGGTTTTGCGTAATACTTTTTGCAGCATTACATAAAAATAGGCTGTAATTTTTTGATGCGTTAGTTGTTGCTGAAAAACAGAGGCAGAAGGATTGCGATCAAAAGATATTCCTATTTTTTCATCATCTGTTTCTATTAATGCAAATTCATGTAAATCTTTCCAAATATCATTTCCTATTCTTTTTCTTATATAAAGATGTTTGCCATCATCAAAAACTAAATAATGAAAATGCCTTTTTTTAATAATTAATTTTTTAGACTTTATAGGAAATTTCTCAACTGTTTTAGTCGAAAATGCCTTACAATACTTATGCCAAGGGCATTGTAGGCATAGCGGGTTTTTGGGTTTGCAAATGGTTGCACCTAAATCCATAATTGCTTGATTGTAAATTGCTGGATTCTTTTTATCCATTAATGCAGTAGCCTTTTCCTGAAAGTATTTTTTACCTTCTGCAGAATCTATAGGTATTGCAGAAGCTAATAACCTAGCAATAATGCGATACACATTACCATCTACTACTGCATATGGCAAGTTAAATGCAAATGAAGCAACCGCACTAGCTGTATACGGACCAATTCCTTTTAATGCAAGTAATCCTTCATAAGTGTTTGGAAATAGGCCACTATTTTCTTCGCTAATCCATTTTGCAGTCAATATCAAATTTCTGCACCTACTATAATAGCCCAAGCCTTGCCAAAGTTGGAATATTTTTTGTTCTTTGGCTGCAGCAAGCAGCTGTATAGTTGGAAAATGCTTAAGAATTTTGTTGTAATATGGCACAACGGCTTCAGCCTTAGTCTGTTGTAATAATATTTCACTTAACCAAATTTTATATGGGTCTTTTTCTGACTTCCATGGCAAATCTCTACAATTTTCCGCTAAATGCCACTGAATCAATGACTTTGAATGAGTATTAGGTAAGCTCAACTTTACTGACTTTGTTAATTTATAGTGATTGAATTAATATAATTTAGTTTTATAACCAAATATACATTTAATTTATTGATTATACTTTACATTAATTTTGCGTTTTTAGATATTTATATCAATAAATTTGATTTATTTTTTAACTATCTGATATTCAATATTTGTCATGATTATTTTTTTTAATAACCATATCAAATGTAATTGATAAACTTAACAAAAAAAAGAAAAGAAAAAAAATGAGAAAAGCTGATTTAATCAACAGAATTGCAGACAAAACGGGTGTTCCAAAAGTAGATGTTTTAGTAACAATCGAAAGTTTTTTTAAAGAAATAAAAACTACTATGTCAGAAGGTGAGAATATTTATATTAGAGGTTTTGGTACTTATTTAGTTAAAAAACGCGCTGCTAAAATTGGTAGAAATATAAAAAAGAATTTATCTGTGCATATTCCAGAGCATTATATACCAGCATTTAAACCAAGCAAAGAGTTTACGGCAGAATTAAAACATTTAAAGCCTGAAAATATTAAAAGTAATATTGAAGAAACAGAAATTGATGCATAATCAATAACTCTACCCTTAAAAAAAAGACTTTATTTAATGATAAGGTCTTTTTTTATATCTTTTGCCAAAGCAATAATCATCTTGAATTCCTTATTTTAATATTTACATTTGCTAGATGAAAAAACCTCAAATAATATTAGTTATAGGTGCAGCAATTTTATTGTTTAGCCTTTATTATTGGGGCAATCCAGTGCCACCTGCAAAAACTGCTGAACAAAATATGACTGGTAGACCAATGCAAAGAAAGCTAGATTTTGAGCAAATTAAAATGAATGCTTTTACAAAATTGGATAGTGCTAAAGTTACAGCCATCAGGGCTTTAGACGGCAAAAAGGATGTAGCGAGCCTAACAGCCCTAAGTGATCTTTGGGCAGAGGCAAAACAAGGTACAATGAGTGCAAAATATAAAGCAGACCTAGCAAAGTTGGAAAATACAGAAAAAAGTCTCACATTTGCATCCCAATATTTTATAGATCTTTACACAATAGAGCAAGATACAGCCTTGAAAGTATGGCAGGCAGCACAAGCAGCAGAACTTTTAGAAAAAGCAGTTGCTATGAATAGTAGCAATATAGCCGCTAAAGTAAAACTAGCGCAAAGCTATACAGATGGTACTGGCGAAACAATGAAAGGAGTACTAATGCTTAGAGAAGTAGCACAAGCAGACCCTAGTAATTTAGCCGCTGGAATAACACTTGGCAGACTTGCAGTACAAAGTGGACAATTTGATAAAGCGATCACAAGATTAGAAAAATTGCTGATTGCACATCCTAAAAATACAGAAGCCATGTACTTTTTAGCAGAATCTTATAAAGGCCAAGGCAATACAGCTAAAGCGAAAGAACTATTTAATGAATGCAAAAAAATAGTCAATAACCCTAATTTCACTAAGGAAATTGACGACTACATAAAAACATTTTAAAAATTTTTAAACACGAAAAATTAATTGATTTATGCCTTGCGGAAAAAAACGTAAACGTCACAAAATTGCAACACACAAACGCAAAAAACGTTTGAAGAAAAATCGTCATAAGAAAAAGAACAAATAGTTTCTTTTAGATTACTTAAGACTGCATTTGCAAAAAAAACTACCTAACAGCTAGCAATCTGCTAGTTGTTGGGTATATTGTATTTTATCTTATTATATTTTCTATCAAAATATTAATAAATTACAATTTAGCTACATGTGATAATTTAGCATACGCACAGCTTACTCGATTGATTGATTTCGAAACTCATTTGTTGTGAATAAAGAATTAATCATCAACGCATCTGGTAATGGTGTAGAAATTGCATTACTAGAAGATAAACATCTTGTAGAACTTCACTACGATAATAGTAATACTAACTACACAGTTGGTGACCTTTACCTTGGAAAAATAAAAAAAGTAATGGTAGGCTTAAACGCTGTTTTTGTAGATATTGGCCATGCCAAAGATGCCTTTTTACATTACTCCGATTTAAGCCCAACTTTTAAAAGTGTTTTAAAATTTACGGAAGATAGTATTGCAGCCACAGATGGTTCTGTAGATTTTAATAATTTTGAGATTCAACCAGAAATTATCAAAGGCGGAAAAATCACTGATGTAATTACTGGCAAACCTAATATTTTAGTTCAAATTCAAAAAGAACCAATTAGTAGTAAAGGTCCTAGAATTAGCTGTGAAATTAGCCTTCCTGGTAGATTTATTGTACTAACACCATTTGGCGACTTTGTAAGCGTAAGCCGCAAAATAGCTAGCAATGATGAGCGTAAAAGATTGCAACGCATAATAGAAAGTATAAAACCAAAAAATTTTGGCGTAATAGTGCGTACGGCTGCGGAAGGGCAAAGCACAGCAGAATTACATAAAGATTTGTTAGACCTTGTAGCTAGTTGGAAAAATATTCAACTCAATTTAAAAGATGCAACGCCGCCTACGAAAATTTTAGCAGAAAAAAGTAAAACTACTAGCATATTAAGAGATTTATTAAACGACGACTTTAATAGCATAGTAGCTAACGACGAAAATATTGTAGAAGAAACCAAGCAATACCTGAGCAGAATAGCTCCTGAAAAAGAAAAAATTGTAAGCATATATAAAAACGGATTACATATTTTTGATCAGTATGGCATCAATAAGCAAGTAAAAGCAAGCTTTGGCAAAACAATCATGCTAGGCAATGGTGGCTATTTAATTATAGAACGCACTGAAGCATTACATGTGGTAGATGTAAATAGCGGACACAAATTTGGTAGCGATAGCCAAGAAGATAATGGATTGCAAACAAATATTGTAGCAGCCAAAGAATTGGCTAGACAAATAAGATTAAGAGATTTAGGAGGCATTATTGTGGTAGACTTTATAGACATGAAAAATCTGGATAACAGAAAAGTAGTGTTTAATGAAATGGAATTGGCGATGAGCAATGATAGAGCTAGGCATACAATTTTACCCATATCCAAATTTGGTTTGTTGCAAATTACCCGCCAAAGATTGCGCCCCGAAATAGAAATCAATACTGGCGAAACTTGCCCAAGTTGCCATGGTACTGGCACTGTAAGAAGTAGCGAATTAATTACAGATGATATTGAAAATAAAATTGATTACATCGTAAAAAATGTAAAACAAAATTTAGAGCTACATGTTCATCCAATCTTAGCTTCGCATTTATTACGCACCATTGGGTTGTTTAAGGACAACATCAATAAAAAATGGAACAAAAAATTTGGTGTAAAAATTAAAGTTATAGAAGAAGCGAATTACGAATTGATACAATACACATTACATGACACGCATGGCGATGAAATAAAATTGTAGATTGCAAAAAGAAAAATATTCATGCAAACAATATTACAACAATTGCAAAATACTACTGCATTAGAATGGATTGCTGTTGTATTTGCATTAGCACAAGTAATATTTGCTGTATACAATTATGTTTCTAATTTTATTTTTGGGTTAATTAGTGTAATTATTTATATCTATCTATTTTATACAGGCGGTCTATTTGCAGAGGCTAGCTTAAATATTTATTACGCTATTATAAGTATTGCTGGTATTTACTTTTGGTTGATTAAAAAAAATGAAACAAGTAACAATATCCAAAAAGCTTCTAATCAAGAATGGATAATAACTATTGCAATTACAATTGCTAGTTTTAGCATTTCTTACATTATTTTAAAAAATTACACAAGTAGTACAGTTCCAATATGGGATAGCACTGTGGCTGCTTTTGCGTGGAGCGGTTCTTATTTATTAGCCAAAAGAAGATTAGAAAATTGGCTAGTGCTAAATATTAGTAATTTATTGGCTATCCCATTGCAATACCAAAAAGGATATGTGCTAACCAGTTTACTGACTATGATATTATTTGTCATAGCAATCATTGGTTTTATAAAATGGAAAAAATTATTACACAATAAATAATTACTGTTTCTATCAAATGCATTTACATTTGTAACAATGAAAAAGTACTTTTTCCTTATACAATTGATGCTGCTTGCAACACCTAGTTGCATGGCACAAAATTTTGATATAGATGTATTAAAGCAAACCAACCTAAATCGCAATACTGATTTGGATAATTTTTTTATTCATTATAGTAATACTGTCACCTACACCTATGCTGGAACCCCAATTTTAATTTACACAATTGGCATTTTTAAAAAAGATAAAAAAATGCAGACCAATGGAATAAATATGGCTATTAATGCTGGTATAAATGGAGCATTTACTTATGCATTAAAAAAAAGTATGGATAGACCAAGACCAGCAGTTACCTATCCTTTTCTTACACCGCTAGAAAATAGAACTAGATATAGCTTTCCAAGTGGTCATACAAGCAGTGCTTTTAATACTGCTACATCTTTAAGTATGTGCTATCCAAAATGGTTTATCATTGCACCTAGTTTTGCGTATGCAGGATTGATGGGATATAGCAGAATGCACGAAGGTGTGCATTATCCAAGTGATGTATTTGCAGGAGCAGTGCTTGGTATTGGCTCTGCGTATCTGAGCAAAAGAGTTACAGCATATTTGCAACAAAATAAAAAAACAAATAAAATTTATAAAGCAGTTACATTTTGAGTACTATAAAAAAAATAGTGGTTACAGGGCCTGAAAGTACTGGCAAAAGCCAAATGAGTGCTTACTTAGCAGCTTATTTTAACACTGTATTTGTACCAGAATTTGCGAGACAATATTTAGAAAACCAAAATGGCAAGTATGTGCAGGAAGATTTATTGAAAATTGCAAAAGGGCAAATTAATTCAGAAAATAAATTCATACAACAAGCAAATAAAATATTGATATGTGATACTGATGCTATTGTATTAAAAATATGGAGTGAGGTAAAATATGGCAATTGCAATCAAGAAATTTTACAATTAATAAAGCAGCAGCAATACGATTTTTACTTATTGATGGATATAGATTTGCCTTGGGAGTATGATGCATTAAGAGAAGCACCAGACTTACAACAAAGAAGATATTTAATGCAGCTTTATCAACAAGAATTAGAAAAATCAAAAATGCCATTTGCAATAATTAAAGGGAAAAATGATGAAAGAAAAAAGAATGCAATTTTACAATTAAACCAATACTTAAAATTGCATGCAACTAAATAATAGTTTCAATAACGAATTGATAAATAAACATTGATGCAAAAAAAATACTACCACTATCCAATAGCCCAATATGTAAAGGCAGGCATAATGGAAAATCTTTTACCACAGCTTTTTGCCTAACATGCAGCCAATCATACAAAGCAAATATTACCAAACATTTTATTAATAGAATTAGTTGCAATTTTTACAATTCATTCTACGGAATGTCATAAAATATTTTACATTTACATATAAATAAAATTGATTGTGGAACTAGAAAAATTACAAGCAGATGTGCACACATGGATTACTAGTATTGGGGTTCGCTATTTTAATCCATTAACTAATTTAGGAATATTGATGGAAGAAGTAGGAGAATTGAGCAGGCTAATGGTGCGAAAATATGGCGAGCAAAGTAGCAAAGAAACAGACTCTCAGAAAAATATTGCTGATGAAATGGCAGATATTCTATGGGTGCTCAGTGCATTGGCTAATCAATGCGATGTAAACTTAACAGAAGCCATGCAGAAAAATTTTGAGAAAAAAAATATGCGTGATGCAACAAGACATTTAAAAAATGACAAACTAAAATAGAATTTTATTTACCTTAGTGTAATCAATTATTTTAAATGATGAATTATATTTTTTCTATCCTAGCATTATTTGTATTTGTTGCCTTTGGTATTCAGTTTTTCAGGAACAGAAGGAAAAGATAATAATGGTAATTTTTTTGAAACAGGGACAAACTACAAGCAAAAAGGTTATCGATGCAATTCGTTAAATTATAGCTCTCCATATAATTATATTTTTAAAGGGGACTGATGCTTTTAGATAACAAACCAAAAGACTCCGTTTAATTGTATTATCAAAGTGTTTTATCTTATTATGTTTAGAAATAGTTCTCAATATTCCATTAACTATATTACTCTACCTATTAAGTTAGGTTGTCAATTTGGTAATTAGTTTTTTCAACAAGTTTGCTTCAACTTTACTCCTATATTTTTAATTTCTGCAAATGATATTTTTACAATTACTAAAACAGGAGAGAAAATCACAGTAATTGTTATAGGAAATTTTAGCACTCAGACTTTTGCTAATTCCCAGGTCTAAGCATGGGCTATCCTATTACTGATAAATGGAAAATTTAAAGTAATCTGCAGATTTAAAATAGCTTACAAAAAATCAAATTTATCCTTTTACCACTTTGCCACTTAGCCATTTATCTTTATCTAATACTCTTACAAAATACACGCCGCTTGGAAAGCTAGTGATATCTACTTCTACTTTTGTATTGTCTGCGCAAATAATTCTTTTCATTACTTTACCTGCAATATCTGTAATTAATAATTCTGTGCATCCTTTAGGAATTTCTACAAAAAATTGTCCTTCATTAGGATTAGGATAAATATTAATTCTACTTGTTACATTCCATTCGCTAAAAGGGTTTTCATTATTTATTTTCTCAATTGCTATGCTATCGCTTTTTACTGCAATTGGCATATTTTCAGCTTCGCATTCAGGGATATAGGTAAATTGTGTTATTAATCGAATTAATAAATCATTCATTTTTTCTACCTTATAACTATCTGTACTTGGCTCGATATGTGCACCTCCCACGCCACTATGATTGGTTAAAAAAGTATATGTGCCATTGGTAGCCAATGCCACACTGCGCATGATATATTCTACATTTTTATTTATCCCACTTGCAGTCACTGGTATTATGCGAATACCTTTTTCTGCCGCAGCTTCTACTACTTCGTAAAATCTTTTTTGCGTTGCTGCATCTGCATGCGGTGGTGCATCTAGCACAAGAAATAAAATTTTTGTTCTTGCATTTTCGTGCCAATTTAATTCGTGCACAGCAACAGTTAGTGCTTCATCTACAGCCTCAGGAAAATCGCCACCACCACCAGCAAATTTAGTGTCAATAAAACTTTTTGTAGAGGCTATGTCTGCAGAAAAATCGCTTTTTATAGTTACATATGCATCTGTCATATCTTGGTAAAAAACTGCAGCTGTATTAAATTTTAAATTTTTATTTACGCTTTGTGCTCTGCCTAAAATATCATTCAACTCGGATTTTAAATACTGAATTTCGTCTCCCATGCTTCCAGTAGCATCTACTATAAAAGCAATATCTACATCATTGCTATAGCTACAAGGTACTGCCAATTGAAAATAATTAATTCCATCTTCAAACAATATTGGTTGCAAATAATTATATACTTCTCCACCATAACTTAATTGAATAGTACAAGGTTTATTAAATTCTTTTTCATGAATACCAGCCCATAATTCTGCCTTGCCTGTATTATCTGTTTGCCCTTGCCAAATTATTTTCCCATCTTGCAACAATTGTGCTTTTGCATTTACAACAGGTTTGCCATACTGATTTATAGCTTGCATACAATATCTGCGGTCCATATAAAACTGCCATGACTCTAAATATTTACTTAACTCATCGCGTGTTACTTCTTCATACAAATGCCATTTAGTAAAATCATTTACCTCGCCAGTGGTAAGTGTGCCAGCCTTTGTAGCAATAGGTGCAAAGCTAGTAGTAGCAGCACTTGATACAACATCCATTTCCATCATTGGGGCAGCATATTTTGCATCGTCTGTACTTACAAATTTTGTTTCAAGCACTTCTGGTTTAATAGATGCTTTCTTTTCTTTGCTGCTTATATCTACGCCATCTACTACATAAGTTTTAGTTTCGGCTCTTGCGCCTAAAACGGCAATGCCACTTTTACCTTTTGAACTATAAACCCCTCTTTTAAATTTTACTGATTCTAATTTTTTTAAACCTATTTTTTTTGTATCTTTTTCATAAATTGGTTTAGGCGTATTGATTGAAACAGGTATATATTTCTGTGCATCCATTAGCAAAACAACTCTAGTAGATTTATGAGTAACTTCAATATTATTGTTTTTGATAGAATCCATACCCATGGCAACAATTAATGTAGCATATTTACCTACAGCAACAATTGTTTCGGTTTCGCCAAATTGATTTGTAGTTAACGTTTGTAGAAGTTTTTTATTGGCAGATAAAAATATAGTTGCATTTTTTATTGGCGCATTTGTATTCCTGTAACGCACAGTAAGGTGCAAAGTGTTTTGTGCATTTACAGTCAATGCCAAACTAAGTAAAGATAAAATAGAAAAAAGATGTTTCATAAATATAATATTTTGAAACTAAGATGCAGCGATATTTATTTTTCCATAAATGGTTTAAAATAAATTTTTAAAATTGAATCGTATTGCTTAGAAACAAGCATTGTTTTGTAGAAAATAATTGATTATTCTAATACTTCTTCAATATTTTTAAAGGCATGCTTTGCACTTTTATTTTTCCATAACACATCATAAATTTCATTAATGATAGGTGTATGAGCATGAATGGTTTCATTGATTTCGAAAATACATTTCGCAGCATAATAACCTTCTGCCACCATGTTTAATTCTAGCTTAGCCGCATTTACACTGTAGCCTTTACCTATCATATTTCCGAATCTTCTGTTGCGGCTATGTAGGCTGTAGCTAGTTACTAATAAATCGCCAAGGTAGGCACTTGTAATATAGTGGTGTGGGGTATTTAATTGTTGGCGATGTTCTGCAATCGTAGTCATAAATTCTTTCATTTCTGCAAAACAATTGGTATTGTAGACACTTAAAAAGTTATCACCGTAATCTAAGCCATGCGCAATACCTGCACCTAGAGCATAAATATTTTTTAGAATTGCTGCAAATTGCACGCCATATACATCTGCACTTTTGATGGTACGTAAATATTTGGTAGCAAATAAATCGGCAATTGAATTTGCTAAATCTAAATTTTCGCTACTAAAAGTAAGGTAACTCAATTTTTCCGCGGCTATTTCCTCGGCATGACAAGGGCCTGTAATGCAGCAATAGCAATCGCCTGCGGTGCCAAATAAGCTTTGCAAATATTCGTTGATTAATACGTTATGGCCTGGAACAATTCCTTTAATTGCACTTACAAATATTTTAGTTTTTGCAACGATAGGATTTATTTGTTGTAAAACATCTATCAAAAACGCACTAGGCACAGCCAATAAAATAATATCTGCTTGGTCTATTGCTTCATTGATATTATTGGATAATAAAATATCTTTACTGTGAAAATATACTTGGCTTAAGTAGTGTGGATTGTGATGATGCAATACTATATGTTCTTTTGCCTCAACACTGCGCATCCACCAAATAATGGATTGATGATTATCTGTCAATACTTTTACCAAAGCTGTAGCAAAACTACCATTGCCTATCACTGCTATTTTTTTTGCATTCATACAAATGGAAAATTAATAAATAAAAATGAAGTGCGGATTGAATTTCAACTAAGATTTATTTTGTTTTACAACCTAAAGAGAAGAAGGCAAATGCAAATAGAATAATATAAAAAAAATAATTATTATTTATAGGTAAATTAGAAGAGAACTTTTTATTTTACCACCTA
>CAIXQW010000042.1 GCA_903921675.1 uncultured bacterium
TCTATATCATTTTTTTTTAAACTTTTAGAGTATGTTATTTTATTATTTTGGTCTATTTTGCATACTCCATAGTTTGTAAATATAAAAGTCGAATTTTTCATTGGTATTATATTGGTTATGCCTAATATGATTACCGAATCAGAATGTGCTATTGTATTTTTATTAAATTCGTAATGTAAATTTATTAATTCGACAGTCCTTTTTTCTAAATGCCAAATATTTGTATTTGCTGCATCTGTTATTAAAATATTGCCCCAATTATCTTCTGCAATAAAGTCAACTCTGTCTATCAGCTTTACTTTTTTTAATAAACTATCATTATTTTGATTCCAAATTTTGCCATTGAAAAAGTAGCATATTTTATTAGAGTAGGTTACAAACCAGATTCTATTTTTACTGTCACAAAAAGCATGTAGCACATCATTGCTTGGTAGTCCATCTTTTATTGTAAAAGTTTCAAACACTTCGCCATTATACCTACTTACTCCAGCATCTGTACCAATCCATAGATAGCCAGTTTTATCTTGGCACATGGTATATACTACATTACTTGGTAGTCCATCATTTTTACCATAATTTTTCATGGCAAATTGCACCTTTTGAGAAAATCCAACAGTTGAAAATTCTAGTAGTAGAAACAGTAAATAAAATATCCTAACCATATTTTGCATTTCATTTTTCTGCTAATCAAAGAGAAAGTAAATCTATTGATAATAGATAATGCAAAATAGGCAATTAAATAATTACAGCCAAATCTCTACATTTACCTAGCCACCAACAATTGCTTTAGTAATCTATTGTCGGTTTTAAAAAATACAAAAACTAATGATACCCCATTTGTAAGGTTGGCTGTATTTAGTTCGTAATTTTGTTAGTAGATTCCAAATTTAATAGCATAGAACCAATACTATTGTAAATTGTTATTTACTCATTGGGACTGCATTTATACTTAAAATTTAATTTTTTTATATTTATTGGCAACAGACAATAGCAAAGGCATTTGCCAAATTCAAAAATTCATTCAACAGTAGTTTGTTGAAGTAATAAACCTTAAATGGATATTATAAGCAATGTTTACAATAACTATGTATGTTGTATAAAAAATATTTTAGCTTATTATTATCAATTGGTTTGTTATATTTGCCGCCTAGTAAATGCACAAAAAAATATTCATATTGTTTTTATTAATCACAATGGCTTTGCCAAGTGTTTATAGTATTGTGCAAAAACAAATCAAAGCAATGTATTGTTTGGTAGCAGATGATGATGACGAAGATGTAAATGATTTGGATGATAAGGCAGAGAAAAAACTAGAAGCAGATAAATATATAGTTGCGTCGCACGTGTTTGTGTGGCAAGAGATAAGTGGCAGCAAAATATCCGTTAAAAAAAGTGCAGTTACATTTTATATCCAACAATATTATTTAGAATTGCATTGCCCTCCACCAAATATTGTATAAATTAAGTGTAATTATAGGTAGATAAATACATCATTACAAATTGTAATACATCCAATATTTAAATCTATTTCATAATTAAAAAAATCAAATGTTTTTGCATTTGAAAAAGCGATAAGATTGTATTTAAGGATTAAATGTACCTAAAGCCAATTTTAACCAATAGAAAATAACATTGAAATATATATAAAAATGGTTCTAAATCAATTAGGGCTATTAATCATCACCAAAAGTTACTCAAACAATAAAATGTTTGAGACTAAAAAAATCATATAAAAAAATAAAAATATGGACAAAGTAAAATTTCCAACCACACCATTAGGCAGATTAAAATTATTTTTCACATTTTTCGATTCGCGCTGGGAGGATTTAACAAAGGATAACTGGGCAAAAATATTTTATCAAGATTTTAGTGCAGGTTTGATAGTTGCAATGACAGCCATACCAATGGCTATGGGCTTTGCAATGGCTATGGGTATGCGACCTGAACATGGCATTATAGCTGGTGCCTTAGCATGTGTTGTAGGTAGAACATTTGGAGGGTCTAAATATCAAGTATATGGTCCAACAGCAGCATTTATTCCTGTTATTGCAGGCCTTATGACAAAGTATAATCCAGAAGGCTTAACCTTTGAATCAGCTCATGGTTTTTTAGTGCTTGTATCCATTATTTCTGGAATTATACTTATCGTAATGGGTATATTTGGTGCTGGTAAGTATGCTAAGTTAGTACCTAACTCTATTATAGTTGGATTTACTGTGGGTATTGCAATAGCGATAGCCATGACAAATTTAAAAGACATACTAGGTTTAGACAGCTATAAAGCACTTTTAGGAGATAGTAATAGAGGTCTCTTGGAAAAAATATCATACATGTTTAGCCATTTAAACATAATTAATATTTGGACTATTTTATTAGGCGTACTAACATTTGTATTGGCAAAATATTTATTAAAAATTTCTGTTTACATACCTGGGCCAGTAATTGCAATGGGTACTGCTACTTTACTAGCTAATACAGTGCTAGCCGATAAAAATATTTTGTTAGTAAAAGATTTATATGGCTCTATTCCAAATAATTTTTTCAAACTGCAAATGCCTTATTTACCCCCTATGACAGGCGGAGTGATATTAGATATTTTATATTTTGTTTCTGCAATAGTATTTGTATCAGGCGTAGAAAGCGTATTATGCTCTTCAATGGCAGATAAATTAGCTAATAATGTTAAAACTCCATTTAATCCTGATAAAGAATTTTTTGGTCAAGGTTTGGTGCAAATTATTACACCTTTGGTTCAGGGTTTTCCTTGCACAGGTGCGTTGGCCAGAACAGCTACAAGCATCAAAGCTGGTGCTAAAACACCATTAGCTGGTTATTTTAAAGCAATCTTAAAATTAGTATTGGCTTATTATTTAGCGCAGTATTTAGAGTTAGTACCAATGGCTTGCATTGGAGGTATATTAGTTTGGGTGGCTAGTAATATGATTAAACCATCCGAAATAAAAGAAGTAAAAGAACATGGAAAGTTTGAATTTGGAATGCTTTTATATACAGCAGTGATGGTACCTATGACAGA
>CAIXQW010000043.1 GCA_903921675.1 uncultured bacterium
AGCACCTAAAGTATCTGTTCCAAAATCACCCAATAATAATTGGTTTAATTTTTTGTGTGTGATAGAATAAGATGTAGAAGTTCCAGTAGAAACTACCATTGCATTCGCCCAATTGTCTCCTTTTTTAATGATGTGCACTTCATACTCTGTAGTAACGGGATAAGCCCAAATTACTGGATTCCAGCTTAAAGACATCGCAGCAACATTCGCAGAATCTTTAGTTAGCGTTATAGAATCTGCACTTGGCATTGCAGTGATTGCTGGCTTTACCATTTTGTATGCAGTAACAGTTCTGTCTAGTACATTACTATAAATCATTTGTGTAGTACCAGGAATAAATGCTGCAATACGGCTAGATAAAACACCAGTTTGTTCTGCTGCAATTCCAAAGCTATTTGCTATATCATTTAAATCAAAATGAGATAGTTCAGCCATTCTTGTCGTATTCATATGGAATACTTTAGCAGTAGCCCAATCAGCTCCTTTTTTTACAATTTGTACATCGTAACGAATGTAAGTTGGAAAGCCCCAATCTGCAGCAGTCCATTTCATACCTACTGCTTTAATATCTGCAGAGTCCATTGATAATACAATAGAATCTTGCGGAGTAACAGTTAATACAGGAGCAATTTCGCTACCTGTTAATATACTTCTGTCTGCGCCTTTTTTCTTACAAGCTGTAGAAAATAACACTGCCAACAAAAGTAATGTTGAAAATATTTTAAAATTTCTCATTTTTATTTTTGTTTAAATAATTAGTTTTTATGACATGAAAATGTTTTGGTAGCAGGATCTAAACTAAAAGTATAATTACCAGCTGTAGTAATACCAATATTCTTACCGTCTTGAGCACCAGCATAAGGTGTATCAAATGCAGGTATTGGATCTCCATCACTACCAGTAGCCCATCCAATGTTAGTACCCCAATCATCATTTTTTCTGAATTTTACAGATCCAACAATTAAATCAATTGTAATTTCATACATTTTAGTAGCGGTATTGTAACGCATGTTTTGGTCGCTGGCCCAACCACCTGGTGTGGCATCGCCAATTAAACCCCAGTTAGCTAATTCGTAAGACCAAGTTAAGCCAATTGTATCTAAGTTAATCAAGTAAGTACCATTTGCTAATTTAAAGTTTGTGCCATTTGTTCCAGCGCTTTTTGGACCAATAACGCCACTACCAGAATTAGGATCTGTAAGTGTGGAACCATTGTCTCCAAAATCGTAACTCCAGTTTGGTTGAGGTGTCATTTTAAACTCACCGCTAGATGCTGTTCCATCTGCTTTTGTATGTTCAAATATGCCTACAAATTTACCATTATTTGTTTTAGACTCTATGTAAGGACAATTTGCATTATCTGGACTCCACCCTTGGTAGTCGCCAGGGAAATACATTTTAGGATAAATAATGTTTGTAGAGTAAGTAGATACTACTTTATCTACAACATTACTGTATACAACTTGGTTTGTTCCATCAATAAAAGATTTTACTCTTGCAGAAATTGTAGCTGTAGTACCCATTGGCACATTCATTGCAATTACAGCATTATTCAATTCTTCTTGCGTATAACTAATAGTTTTGGCTTGATCCATGGGAGTAACTGTTGCATTTTCCCAATCATCACCTTTTACGATCATTTCTACAGCATATCTTACAGCTGTATTTACACCCCAATTTGCAGCAGTCCAACTTAAATCTGCTGCATTATTAGCTGCAGAATCGGCACTTAAATATAGGGTGTCTGTAAATGTTGGCGTACTTACAGAAAGCACTGGTTTTGTGGCATTGCCAATTACTACATTTTCGCCTTTCTTTTTGCAAGAAGAAGCAAACACAGCAGCAATCAGTATAGCAAAGCCGATTGATAATATATTTTTCATTTTATTTTATTTATTGTTTTAAAGATTAATAACCTGTGTTTTGTTTTAAATTAGTATTTGCATTTAAATCTGAAGTTGGTATAGGGAAAATACCTTTAAATTCAGATAATCCAACACCAACTTGGCTGCCGCCTTTCCAAGACCAATTGTACGATGCACCTGTAAATTTACCAAAGCGACGAAGGTCTGTACGACGAGTGCACTCATGATACAATTCTCTGCCTCTTTCATCAATCAACTCATCATCAGTAATGTCTGCAATACTTGTGTATTCGCCAATTGTATTACCAGCATAAGCTCTGTTACGAACCTTGTTCATATAAGTTAATGCTAGGCCTGCATCGCCAGCTCCGCCTCTTGTATTTGCTTCTACATAGTTTAAATATGCTTCAGACAAACGGAATAAAGGAAAGTCTGTATCTACAAAAGTTAAATCAGCACCAGCAGTGCTATCTTTTCTTAAATTGCTAAACTTAGCCAAACCATAACCAGCTTCAAATGAACCTGTTAATTTAGGCATTGCTTTTGTTTGACCAGTTGTAAAGAACATTCCTCTAGTATCAGAGGTATTAGGGAATTTATCTACAAATTCTGGTGTAGCGCGCATGCCTCCCCAGCCTCCTCCGATGCCGTAATCATTTGGATTCATTTTTCCACCTACACAGGCATGAACTAAAAATGTAGTACCACCATAAGTACGCGTATGAATACCATCAAAATTTACCGCAAATATGATTTCTTTAGAATTATTATTGTCTGCTTTAAAAACATCAGCATAATTTGTTTCTAAGCTATAGTTTCCAGCATCAATTACTTTTTTAGCATATACAGATGATTCGTTGTATTTGTTTGCTCCAATGTATACATTCGCATTTAAATACAATTTACTTAAAAGCATCCAAGCAGCTGCGCGGTCTGCACGACCATATTCGTTAGCACCAGGTTCAGCTAATTCTGCTTCTACTACTTTTAATTCGCTTTCTATATATGCAAATAAATCTGCAGCATTTGTAGGCTTTGGTAAATCTGCTGTGCTACTTTCTTCTGTTATAAATGGCACATTACCACCAAACAAATCTAATGCGTGGTAGTAACTTAATGCGCGTAAAAATCGAACTTCTGATCTGTATTTTTTAGCATCCGCTAAATCAGTACCAGTAATGTTACGACTAGCTAATTTTGCATCAGTCAATTCGCGCAAAAATTCGTTGCACATGGCAATTTGATAAAATACACGATAATACATGGCTTGTGTCCAAACATTATTTGCACTCCAATTGCCGGTGTTTAATTCTGGCAATCCAGCATCGCTCCATTGGCATTTAGCTACATCTGTAGATAATTCTTGCATACACCATAATACGCGAACATAGCTACTAAAACCTTCATCAATATCTTGAATATCTGGTTTGCCTGCTGGTCCTTGATTACCCGTAGTTGCCAATCCTGCATAACACTTCGCCAACACAGCTTTATAGTTTGCAAAATTTTCATATAAATTAGCAGATGTAATATCTGAAATTGGTTTTTGGTTTAAATCTTTTAAGCAACTAGTAAGCGGCATAAATGCTGCAGTTACTAATGCCAATTTTATTATTATTTTTTTCATTTTACTAAATTTATTTTTTTAAGATTAAAGGTCTAACGCTAAGCCAATAGAATAAGTGCGTG
The DNA here is from genome assembly GCA_903921675.1 of uncultured bacterium. Taxonomy (GTDB): domain Bacteria; phylum Bacteroidota; class Bacteroidia; order Chitinophagales; family Chitinophagaceae; genus CAIXQW01. The sequence continues at coordinate 3,555 of CAIXQW010000043.1, forward strand.
GTCTTGGATAAACATTATTATCAATTCCAG
>CAIXQW010000044.1 GCA_903921675.1 uncultured bacterium
AATGTGTTTTTCAGTTTCTACTTACAATCGAATCATTGGTTTATTTTTGTTTGCACTTACTTATTTTTTAATGGCTGTAGGCAATCAAGCTTGGGTGTTTATTGCAGCCTATTGCTTGTATGGATTGTACTACGCATTTACAGATGGTGTAAGCAAGGCTTTGATAGTAAACACTTGCAACCCAGAACATAAAGCTTCTGCATTGGGTATGTTTAGTATGGTGCAAAGCATATTATACATGGGTGCTGGCATTATCACAGGTTTGCTTTGGCAGATAGATAAAGGCGTTACAGCATTGCTAGTGAGTGCAGCTGTAGCTGGGCTTTGCGGATTACTATTTTTGGTTTGGCACAACCCAAATAAGCATTAAAAATGCTTATACGAAGTAAGTATTTGTAACCATTTTTTTTAGGTATTACACTTATTAAGTAAAATGGTATTAATTATAATAAAAAAATTGCTAATAAATACTAATTCGGGGTAACTCCAACTAACGCGCTAGTATTCTCGTTCCTCAAATCCTATCACGTAATTTGGAATAAAAAAAGGTTACACAAATTGCATAACCTTTTACTAAATATTGAAATTAGATAAAATTTACTTAGCAGCAAATGGATCCGAAAATCTTGCGTGAGTGGTAACTTCTTTATCTGTAATTGTTTTTAAGAATTCTACTAAATTATTTACATCATTGTCTGTAAGATTTAATCTGCGTGGATTATCATCAGAGCCGCCCCAGCCACCGCTGTTTCTTAGGCGATTATCTAGGTTTGGATGTTTGTTTACGCCTTTGTTGTAATGGTTTACTACATCTTTCAAAGTAGCAAATCTACCATCATGCATATAAGGTGCAGTTAGTGCTATATTGCGCAAAGAAGGAATACGAAATACACCATTTTTACTATCATCATTTTTAAATGCTCCAATGCCATTATCTGTGTAAGCTACATCTAAGCCAATGTTTGCTATATCGTTGTCAGTCATACCTCTAAAATTAGTACCACTGTGGCAATTAGCGCATCCTGCTTGGCCAAAGAATAGTTGCGCGCCAGCTTTTTGGGCTGTGTTCAATACATTAGCAGAATCAAAGCCCCAGTTTCTGGCTACACCACTTTCATCAGCAAGGCTTTTGTAGCTACTCATACTACGAATAAATTGTGCCATAGCCAAAGAAATTCTGTCTGAAGTAATTTCTGTAGTGCCAAATGCTTTTTTAAACAACTCTGGATAGTAAGCAGTCTTAGCAAGTTTAGCTGGCAATACATCCATTTTTTCCATGCCCATTTCTATTTGATGGCGCACTGGCTGCAATACCATTTCTTCTAAACCATCTGTACGGCCATCCCAAAAATAACTATTTTCATTAGCAGCATTAATGATGCTCATACTATTGCGACTGGTTAGCTCGCCTTCAAACCCGCGGCTTTTAGCTACTGGGTCTGCAAAACCATTTTCTTGGTGGTGGCAGCTAGCACATGCATTTGCATTATTGATAGATAATTGTTTATCAAAAAATAATACACGACCCAATGTAGCACCATCATCAGAAATTGGATTATGCGATGGAGTATTATCTATGGTTCCATTAGGAATATTGATTGCATAGTGGAAAGCAGTAGATGGTAGTGTAGGTGCAGGAGCTGAGCCAGTGCTAGTAAATTTAGTACATTGCATCATAGTAAGTGCTCCGATACCCAATAAGCTAAATACGATAATTTTTTTCATAATTTGTTTTTCAGTTTTTAAAATAAATAATTAATATATAATGCTAAAGGAAACTGAAATTGGATTCCTTGATTAAACTCTTTTGTTTTTGCATAGTTCTGTTCTGGATAGCTAGAAAATTCTTTGCCTTCTGCTGTTGTATATAAATTGAACAACGCATTATACTCTGTAAATAATGCCAATCTATTATTAAGTTTGTATTGGAATAATACACCAGGCCCTATGCCACCGCCTTTGCTATAGGAGTATGATTTCAACACATCAAATCCGCTATCAAATAATTTTTCGGTTTGGTTGTATACTGCACTTACACTAATGCCAATGCCAAACAACCACTTTTCTGAAATTGATGTAAGATGATAAGCAGAAGCTAGTGCAGATAATTTATTGATATTTGTAATTTTTCTGTCTTGAAAAATATCACTACTTAGTGATTGATAATTGTTGTAGCCACCAGCACCAATGCGAAACATCCATTTATTTTTTACAGTAAAACTATATGCCAAATTTGTAGGTATTCTAAGGCTAGTAGAGTCTGGTTTGTTTTTATTAATGGCTTGTATTAATGGCGATGTAAGATTTACAGATACTGCATGCTTATATACTATATCTGCATCTTGTGCATTAGCTACTTTTGCAAAAATGAAAACCGATAAAATGAAAAATAATTTATACATAACTTTATTAAATGGTTTTTTTGATAATTAATACAGATTGTTGGAAAGTATTATTATCAAAAGCTTGCACAATACAATACAATTCGTTGTTATAAAAAAATGGTGTCAATCCATTTACTGTTTGATTTTTTACTTCTACGTTTATAGATTTTATTTTATTTAAAGAATTACCATCATATAATTCTATTTTATTATTGTTACTACCAAACACTATTTTAGAGCCATCTGCTGAAAAATTATACATCCCAGTGTTAGAAAAACCTAAAGATTTTTGCATTTGAAACTGTTCATTATACACATCTCCAGAATTAGAAATAATTTTAGTGCCATTATTATTCATAAACATAAAATTATTAAACGAAGATGAAAATTGTTGGCCAATCTTTGTAAGTTGTCCATTGGCAGCTATGTTATAAGATGTAACATAATTAAAATCTGCTACATATAGTTTTGTGCCATCACTAGAAATGTAGAAAGTAGATGAACTAGAATTGGAACCTATAGAAGTAGTAGAAACTTTACTTAAAATATTACCTACCAATGTGTAGCTACCAATTTCGTAATTAGAAATGCTGCTATTGTAATAAGCAGCAAATAAAAATCCTTTATTAATTGAAAAATTATAAAAATATTCTGGACTATTAACTTGGTGATGCAAAGACAAATCTTCTGCTTTATATAAATCAAAAGTATTGGAGCCTGTAGCAGAAATAATATCGCATTGATTATTATTATCTATTGCATATTTTGAATTGTTGGTTACAGAAACCGAGGTGCTAAAATCAGTTCTAGAATTATTAGGTATATTAATTAATATTTGATTGCCAAAACTATTATCTGAAAAATATACATAGCCTTTTTCTGGAATTACTTTTTGAAAAAATACATTTTTACTAGAAAAAATAATATCACTATTTTTGCTAATTACATTAGATGAAAGCTTTCTATCCTGCAAAACTGCAGCTACTTTAAAATAGGTTTTGCTAGATAATATTGTAGAAGAATCTGATAAAGCATCTATTGGAGTAAAGGTAGTTTTCTCTAAATCTGTAACTGTACCTATTAATTTATCGGTACTTTTAATAATATCTATATTATCTTTATTAGATGCATAAATTTCGTAGCGTTTAAAATCTGATGCATTTACTTTTGTCCAAGATAATAATTCTGCACCATTTACTGCAGTAAGGCTTAATACAATAGAATCTTTAGGATAACTATTCTCGTCTAATTTTTTACAACTACTAAATATAAATATAGAGCTAATAAAAAGTAATATTAATTTGGCGCTTGTTTTCATATAATTTTAAGCAATCTAAAATAAATTTATTTTTATAAAATACTAGCATTTACCATGTTTTTTATACGAAATGAATAAACAATGTACAATGCTAATCACTCCATATACCAATAAATCTTGCCTTTTTCTAAATAATAAACGGTATTCGTTTGGTGTTGCTTTGCTAAATTCTATTATATTTGAATAATGAAAAGAATAATTACCTTATTTAGCTTACTATTTTTTGCAGCTGCTGCGCACGCACAAACTGCTGGAGAATCTTTTATAGTAGGCAATTGGAAAACTGAAGACGATAGCGCTAAAATACAAATTTACAAAACCACTAGTGGGCATTATGCAGGTAAAATTATTTGGATGCGCCAACCAATAGATGTTGCTACAGGCCAACCAAAATTAGATAAATTTAACCCTGATCCAAAATTGCGCAATAGACCACGTTTAAACCTTGTGATGGTGTATAATTTTAAATACAATGCTGCTGGAGATGAATGGGAAGGTGGTACACTATACAACCCTAAAGATGGTAAAAGCTATAAGTGCAAAATAAATAAAATAGATGCCAATACCATTAAAGTACGCAGTTATATTGGATTTACATTTATTGGAAAATCTACTACTTGGAAGAGGGCAAAGGATTAGAAAAACATTATAGAAATGGTAAAGCATTGCAATTAATTGCAATGTTTTTTTTATTACATAAATCCTACCGTTAGTTAATGAAAATTTATTGTTTGATGTTTCTTATATTTATTTCAAAATATTCAAATTGCCAACATGTATGTTTAATAGATAGTGGCACCAATGTGAGTTGCCGAGGCTTGAGTGTTTGGAATAATCAACTATTTTGGGTTTGTGGCAACAATGGCAATGTTGGTTATAGTTACGATGGTGGTGCTACTATGCATTGGCAAAAGGTAAAAGGTTTTGAAGATAAAGAGTTTAGAGATATTCATGTGTTTTCTCCTACCGAAATTATTATTATGGCTATCAATAATCCTGCAACCATTTTAAAATCTACAGACAGTGGTACTACTTGGCATACAGTATTTGAATACAATAAAGAAGGCATGTTTTTAGATGCTATGGACTTTAAAGGTAAAAAAGGTTATTGCATTGGCGACCCGATTGATGGCAAATTTTTCATTCTACAAACGACAGACAAAGGCAATCATTGGAGTATGATGAACAACACACCATTGGCAGATAGTGGTGAAGCATGCTTTGCTAGTAGTGGAAGCAATATTGCCATTACAAAAAAAGGATTCGTGTTTGTAAGTGGTGGTTTGCATAGTCATTTATATAAATATGATGGAAAAGTATTTACAAAAGATACTACTAACTTTAGTACAGGCAGAGCAACAAGTGGAGCCAATGCTATTTATGTTGATAGAAAAAAATATTACATAGTTGGAGGCGACTTTACTACTGTTAAAGACACAAATAATACTTTTTATTATTCTACCAATAATGGCAAATCATTTACAAAAATGAATAGAATTGGTTATCAAAGTAGCATCACTAAAACAAAACACAACAACTATATAGCTTGTGGTACAAACGGTGTGTTTTATAATGCCGGTGATTTGCGTAAATGGAAAAGTATTAGTCCATTGTCTTTTCATGTGGTAAAAAAAGCAAAGCATGGCAATGCAATTTATTTTGCAGGCGGTAGAGGAAAAATTGGTAAGTTGATATTAGATTAAGTTTTATTACTGCTTTACTCTTTTATAAATATATTTTTTATCGTTGTTGTTATACACACTTAAAAATACGATAGCTATTGTATTGCTATCCACCACATCTACAATACAATCTAAAGGTGGCCATCTTGCAATACCACCAAGTATGCTTGGCATTGCTAAAGCATCAAACTTTATAAATTTGTAAGAATTCCATTGATCCTTTCCTAAACTTAAAACACTTCCATTCCAAAAAAATTCTATTTCACTTATGCTAGAATCTGTTGTTTGCCATTTGCCTACAAAATATAAAGGGTCTATGCTAATGCTGCCTTTTTCTAATACCGCTTTAAACTTTTCGTAATGCGATAATTTTTGTGCTAGAAGCTGACTGCTAGTGAAGAGTATCGTTAGTATTAATAATTTTCGCATGTTTATTTCTGAAAATTAAAATTAGCCATTCCATTAAATAACAAAACATAATTAGTGTTAATATTCCAATTAATCACAGGGTATGCACCCCAAAGTAAAGCTGCCAGACATTAACCCTTCCGAAGGCTTCCCCGAAGTTGTTATTCTGGGCAGGCTGTGCCTCAGCATCGGGATTGATCCCGACATTAATAGTCGGGACTAACACTCCCCGAAGTTGTATTCGGGGCAAGCTGTTCCTCATGTTGATTTTTCTAATAAAAAAGCAACTAAGTTTTTTTTCTACCCAAATTTGTAAAGCTTACCTTTGCAGCATGAGTAGTCAAATAGCTTATGTAATAGATGCAGTGCGCACCCCAATTGGCAAATACGCAGGCAGCCTAGCCAATACCAGACCAGATGATCTATTGGCAATGGTTATAAAAGCGCTCGTACAGCGCAACCCTAATATAGATATCAACGAAATAGAAGATGTAATAGCAGGTGCAGCTAATCAGAGTGGAGAAGATAATCGCGATGTAGCACGTATGAGTGCTTTGCTTGCAGGGCTTCCAATAAGCGTTGGCGGTAATACAGTAAACCGCTTGTGTGCAAGTGGCCTGCAAGCTATTATGGATGCTAGCCGCTCTATTATGTGCAACGAAGGTAGCTTGTACATAGCAGGAGGTGTAGAAAGTATGAGTCGCGCTCCGTTTGTAATGCCAAAGGCAGATGGCGCTTTTTCTCGCAATCCGCAGATATATGACACTACAATGGGTTGGCGATTTGTAAATCCAAAATTAAGTGCCTTATACCACCCATACACCATGGGAGAAACTGCCGAAAATGTAGCCAATCAATGGAATATAAGCCGCGAGGAGCAAGACGAATTTGCTATGAACTCGCAACGCAAATATCAATTGGCATATTTGGCGCATAAATTTATAGACGAAATTATTCCTGTAACGCTAGACTTAGGCAAAGGCAAGACTAGCACTTTTGATACAGATGAGCATCCACGCTTATCTACTATAGAAAAATTAGCAGAACTAAAAGCAGCATTCACTAAAGACGGTACTGTAACAGCTGGCAATAGCAGTGGCATTAATGATGGTGCAAGTGCACTGCTACTAGCTAGCGATGAGGCTGTAAAAAAATTCGACCTAGCGCCGATGGGCAAAATAAAAGCCATGGCCATAGCTGGTGTAGACCCAAGTGTAATGGGTATAGGCCCTGTGCCTGCTGTGCGCAAAGCATTGCAGCGCGCTGGCATTAGTGCTCGTGATGTGGGATTGGTAGAGTTAAACGAAGCTTTTGCTAGTCAAAGTTTGGCATGCATTGCCGAGCTTGGTTTTCATCCGGATATTATTAATGTAAATGGCGGCGCTATTGCACTTGGTCATCCGTTAGGGGCTAGTGGCGCAAGAATTTCTACTACATTATTGCACGAAATGAAAAAACGAGATGTGCAATACGGTGTAGCTACAATGTGCATAGGTGTTGGGCAAGGTGCTGCAATTGTGTATGAAAAACTGTAAACGCTTTACATAATATATTAACCAAGCCTACTTTTTTTAATAGAAAAGTGGGCTTTTTTATTTGTTAGCTTCTCTATTTCTGCCCCTGATAGTAGCGGAAAGCCCGCAAGCGAAGGAGGAACGACTGAGTGCGGACTTGGAGCGGATAGCAGGATTAGGCGCATAAAAAAAATTAACCAACTGTTTTTTACTACATAAATCCTTTATGCACATCGGCCAATATATTTGCCATGTTAATAAATAAAGGGCCAGGCTGTAATCATAAATTTTTATATTTGTAGAATACAGTCTGGTTCATTAGAACTAAAACACACAACAATTAAACAACAAAAACAAAATAGATACACAAGATGAGCAACGCAGAAAAATTAAAAGCACTTAAACTAACAATTGAAAAAATAGACAAAGATTACGGTAAAGGTAGCGTAATGAAATTGGGTGATAAAACCACCATGAACATAGAAGCGATTAGCACTGGCTCTATTGGCTTGGATGTAGCATTGGGTATTGGTGGTTTGCCAAAAGGTAGAGTGATAGAAATATATGGCCCTGAGAGTAGTGGTAAAACTACCATTGCTACGCATGTAATAGCAGAGGCGCAAAAGAAAGGTGGCATTTGTGCAATAATAGATGCCGAGCATGCTTTTGATAGCGTATATGCTGCAAAGCTTGGCGTAAATATAGATGAGTTATTGATTAGCCAGCCAGACTATGGCGAGCAAGCTTTGGAAATAGCAGACCGCCTAATAAGTAGTGGTGCTGTAGATGTAGTGGTGATAGACTCTGTAGCAGCATTGGTGCCTAAGGCAGAGCTAGAAGGCGAAATGGGTGAAAGTAAAATGGGATTGCAAGCACGCTTGATGAGTCAGGCTTTGCGTAAACTTACGGCTAATATTAATCGTACTGGATGCTGCTGCATTTTTATCAATCAGCTTCGCGAAAAAATTGGTGTAATGTTTGGCAATCCAGAAACAACTACTGGTGGTAATGCCTTGAAGTTTTATGCTAGTGTGCGCCTAGATATTCGTAGAAGCACGCAAATAAAAGATGGCGATGAGGTGATAGGTAACCATGTAAAAGTAAAAGTAATTAAGAACAAAGTAGCACCGCCATTTAGAGTAGCAGAGTTTGATATTGTATATGGAGAAGGCATCAGCAAGCTTGGCGAAATAATAGACCTAGGTGTAGAAATGGGCATTATTCAAAAAAGTGGATCGTGGTTTAGCTACGATACCAATAAGCTTGGTCAGGGCCGCGATAGCGTAAAAAGCTTGATAGGCGACAACCCAGAATTGATGGCTGAATTGGAAGGAAAAATTCGTGCAAAAATTGCAGAAAAAAATACTGTGATTGCACCTGTAGAAGCAGAAGCAGAATAAAACAAAAAATAATTTTAAAAAAAATACCTAGCAAAATATAGCTAGGTATTTTTTTTGTAGTGGCTGCAATATTAATCTTAATAATTTTAATAAAACTTTTCAATGTATTTTGAAGTCATTAAATAATAGCTTGTCTGTCACCATTAGTGTAGAATTATAAATTCTGTTTTGCATTTAGGATAATATACAATAGGATTATTTTTATTTTTACTTATCTCTGTTTTTCAAATTTTACTCTTTTGCCTTTTTTACTTTCATTAAAGTGCCCATTATCAAAGACCAAATTTCCATTTACAAATTTGCTTACAATTTTGCTATTGAAACATTGCTTTTCAAATGGAGACCATCCGCACTTATAAAGAATATTTTCGGATGTTACTTGCCAACTATTATGTAAGTCTACCAAAACCAAATCTGCAAAATAACCTTCTCGAATGTAGCCTCTTTCCTTTATTCTATATACTTCTGCAACATGATGGCTCATTTTTTCAACAATTTTTTCAAGACTTATTTTGCCTTGATGAAATAATTCGAGCATAGCTGGTAAAGCATGTTGAACTAAAGGCCCACCAGACATGGCTTTGCAATAAGATCCATTTTTTTCTGCGATGGTATGAGGCGCATGGTCTGTGGCAATAATATCAAGTTTATCATCTAATAGTACAGCTAATAATCCGTTTTTATCTGCCTCTGTTTTAATAGCTGGATTCCATTTGATTTTCGCACCCAACCTTTCATCATCTTTATCCGAAAACCAGAGATGATGCACACAAGCTTCAGCAGTGATTCTTTTTTCTCGAATTGGGATTTTATTATCGAATAAATTTGCTTCCGCTAGTGTTGAAATATGAAATAAATGTAAACGATTATTATACTTTTTTGCAATTTCCAACACCCGTTTTGTTGCTGTTAAACAAGCTTCTTCGCTTCTTATTTTATGGTGAAATATAAATGGAATATTATCTCCATACATTTTGCGATATAAGTTTGTATTATTTTTTATGATAGCATCATCTTCGCAGTGTAAGGCTACCAAAGTATCTGCTCTAGAGAACAATTTTTCTAAAAAATCTGGATAATTTGCCAAAATACCTTCGTCATTATTAAAATACAGTCCGTCATCTGTAATTCCACAAACATTTTCATTATCCGTTTTTAATGCTTCCTCTAAATTGTTCTGATTGATTCCCATAAAAAAGGAATAATTTGCCAACGATGCAAGCGAGGCGATGGTATATGTTTCCTCCAACAATGCCTGGGTTAAAGTATTTGGAATGGTGTTGGGCATGTCCATATAAGAAGTGATACCACCGGCTACTGCCGCTTTTGATTCCGTATACATGTTTGCTTTATGGGTTAAACCTGGTTCACGAAAATGTACTTGGTCATCAATTACACCAGGCAACAAATAAAGTCCTTCAGCATTAATTTCCTTCACTGAAACAGCACTAGCCAAATGGATGGATGGCGCAATTTTTTCTATTCTTTCATTTACAATGAATAAATCTGCAACAATGATATTGCCTTCATTTACTAAGGCAGCATTCCTTATAATTGTTTTCATTTGTATTACCTATTTTTTTATGGGTAAATGGAATACGCCAATATTCATTTTCCTTTGGTATTTCATTTAAAATTATATCTACTTTATTTACTCGTTTTTTGAAGCTCTTTCCAATTTGTCATTGATGGTTTTACCCAGCCCTACATCTGGCAATCTTTCTGCTACAATGATATCTAAATTGCTGTGATCCAAACGATGCATAGCTGCGTATAAATTTTTAGCTGCCTCATTTAAATTGCTAGTTACAGATAATATTTCTTGATGTGTGATATTTTTATAGTCTAACTTTTTTTCGAAAAGCAATAAGCCTATTTGATTATTGGTAAATTTTTGTATTAGCTCATGCACATTATTCGTAAAATACATTTTTGTTTTGGGTGCATAATGCTTGGAAAGCATGCCAGGAGCAGCGGGGTTAATATCATTTTTAGTAATCAATTTTAATTCCCCAATTTCTTTTTCAATATCATCCAAAGAAATAGAGCCCAAGCGATAGAGCACTGGTTCATCACCATCAAAACCAACAATCGTAGACTCTATTCCTTTTTCACATTCACCACCATCTAAAATTATAGCTAATTCGTTTTCAAAATAATTTGCTACATGCATAGCTGATGTAGGACTTATAGAGCCAAATGGATTTGCACTAGGCGCTGCTATTGGAAAATCTAAATTAGCCAATAATGCTAAAGCCATTGGATGATTTGGAACTCTAACTGCAACAGTATTTTTGTGTGCACTAACTATATTAGGTATATTTTCTTTTTTATTTAAAACCAAGGTTAAAGGTCCAGGCCAAAATGCATTTGCTAATTGATAGGCTTTGTCAGGAATATCTTTAGCAACTTTTGTCAAATAATCAATGGATTGAATATGCACAATTAATGGATTGTGTAGAGGTCTTTTTTTAAATTCAAAAATTTTATGGATTGCTGATTCGCTAAATGCATTTCCTGCAAGACCATAAACAGTTTCTGTAGGTATTGCAATGATGTTGTCTTCTCTTAATTCTTGCACAGCAAGTTGTATATTTTTAGTAATCATTATTAGTATTTAAGGATTGCAAAAATCGCAATACATTGGATCTTCTGTTTCTTTTTGATTAGGATATTTATCTTCTTTTACAAAATTAGACAAATATTAATGCCTAAATATAATTAATTGGGTAAATGCAATTGATATAAAAAATAAATACTGCATCTAAATACAATTTACCTTTACATAATGAAAAATATTATTATTTTTTTATTGCTGATTATTTCATCTGCAAATGTTGAAGCTAAAATTTATAAAATTTTATTTTTAGGAAATAGCTATACTTATGTAAATGATTTGCCCAATACTTTTAAAGCTATATGCACTAGTGAAGGAGATTCGGTAGAAGTTACCTCATATTCGCCAGGTGGATATACATTTCAATCAATGAGTAATGATGCTAATGCACTTGCCCAAATACAGATGGGAAATTGGGATTTTGTTGTGTTACAAGGTCAAAGTCAGGAACCTAGTTTTCCGCCTAGTCAAGTAGCAACAAACACTTATCCTTATGCAAAAAAATTAGACAGTTTGGTAAAAGCATATAATACTTGCGCCGAAGTAGTTTACTATATGACATGGGGGCGCAAATATGGAGATGCTAGTAATTGTGCAAGCTACCCTGTAATATGTACTTACAATGGTATGCAACAACGCCTTAGAGAAAGCTATATAGATATGGCGCAAAACAATGCTAGTAGTGTGTCTCCTGTAGGTATTGTTTGGAAAAAAGTACGCGAAACAGACTCTACAATAGAGTTGTATAATGCAGATTTAAGCCATCCATCAATGAAAGGAACTTACCTAGCAGCTTGCACATTTTATGCTAGTTTATTTCATAAAGGATTTACTACTAATACCTATACAAGCCCTGGTATAAACACAAATGAAGCTAGCCTTATACAAAATGCTACCACTAAAATTGTATTGGATAGTATAGAAACTTGGCAGCAATATGGTAATATTCCAAATGCTAATTTTACATACACCTTTGCTAATAATATATTTACTTTTACAAACTTTAGTAAACGCCATACTGCAAGTAATTGGAGTTTTGGAGATGCACAAACATCTACTAGCAATGCCAATACGGTTGCTAATACTTATACCAACTCTGGAAATTATCCTGTATTGCTAAGTGTAGAAAATACTTGTGGCAAAATAGATACCGCACTCTTAAATATAAATGTAAGTTCTAATACAGCTTTAAAGGATTTTCTGAAATCAAATATTTCTATACAAACTACCCCTGCTACAATTATTTTTAATGATGTAAACCCTGCTACTGATGTAGAAATATTTTCGATAGAAGGGAAATTATTAGGCACTTACAAAATAATAAATAATTCTTTTGTTTGCGAAAAATTTAATCACCAAATTATTGTATTTAGAATACTTAAAAACGGAGTGGTTTTATATAGTAGCCAATTAAAAGTGAATTAAAAAA
>CAIXQW010000045.1 GCA_903921675.1 uncultured bacterium
CTCATCTTTCCTAATTATCCTTTTGTCGTTCTCCTATTTGTTGGCGCCACATAGCGTAGTACAATCCTTTTTCATTTACCAATTGTTCATGCGTACCAGTTTCTACTACATCTCCTTTTTCTAATACATATATTCTATCAGCATGCATAATGGTGCTTAATCTGTGCGCAATCATTACTGTAATATGGTCGCGACTATTGCTAATATTGCGAATAGTGCTTGTAATTTCTTGCTCTGTGATAGAATCTAATGCACTTGTTGCTTCATCAAATACCAATAGCTTTGGATTGCGCAACAAACTTCTTGCTATTGACAATCTTTGTTTTTCTCCACCACTTACTTTCATGCCACCCTCGCCTATTACACTATCCAAGCCTTTATCTGCGCGGCTCAATAAATTTTGGCAACTGGCTTTATTTAATGCAATTAGCAATTCTTGTTCTGTAGCTTCTGGTTTTACAAATAATAAATTTTCGCGAATAGTACCACTAAATAGCTGTGTATCTTGTGTTACAAAACCAATCTGATTTCTAAACTCTTCAAAATCTATATTTTTACTACTGATGCCATTGTATAATATTTCCCCATGCATTGGGCTATATAGGCCTACTAATAATTTTACCAAAGTTGTTTTACCACTGCCACTTGGACCAACAAAGGCTATGGTCTCTCCTTTATTTACATGGAAATTAATGCCATTTAACGCTCTACTTCTTGCACTAGAATGCTGAAACTCTACTTGCTTAAACGCAAGAGTGTCTATACTTTTCAATTCTGCAGGATGAAGCGGCTTTGGCTCTAATGGTGTTTTCATTAGCTTATCAAAATTTTCTAAACTAGTTTGTGCTTCTCGGTACACCATGATGATGTTACCTAATTCTTGCAATGGTCCAAATATAAAAAAGCTAAAAAATTGCATAGTTAGCATATTGCCCATTTCCATTCCATCCCAATTATGGAACACTGCAAAACTTAAAGCAAATACAATCGATTGCCTAGTAAGGTTTACAACAGTACCTTGAATAAAACTTAATGTGCGAATACTTTTTACTTTTCTTAATTCTAAATTCAATATTTTTTGTGTGGTATTATTTAATCTCACTACTTCTTGGTTTGTCAATCCTAAGCTACGTATCAATTCAATATTTCTTAAACTTTCTGTAGTGGCACCTGCTAATGCTGTAGTTTCGCCAACTATGCTTTTTTGAATAGTTTTTAATTTTTTACTTAAAATGCTAGTTAAAAAACTTAAAATTAAAGTACCAATCAAATACAAAAGAACCACAGGAGGATAATGTTGCAAACTATATATTACTACAAAAACCACACTTACTAATATCTGAAATATTACATTTATAAAACTAGTAATTAATTTTTCCGAATCGGTTCTTACTTTTTCCAACACCGCTAGTGTTTCTCCACTGCGTTGGTCTTCAAATTTTTGATAAGGCAACTGTAAAGCATGCTTTAACCCATCTGTATACACATCTGCACCAAATCGTTGAATAACAGTATTTACCGTAAAGTCTTGAAATGCCTTTGCAATTCTGCTAACCATGGCTACGCCAATAAGTATTGCAAAAAATCCTAATGCACCTATTAAATATTGATGGTCAGAAATTTTTTCTACACTATTTTTTTTGATAAAATCATAAAATTTACCCAAATATACAGGGTCTAACAACGAAAAACTTTGATTAATAGTAGCTAATAAAAAAGATACGAGTACCCAAACTTTGTATCTTTTTAAATATTGTAATAAAATTTGCATATAATACGTAAAGGTAGGCTTTTGTCAATTTCTTTTAATTAATCTAGCTTATGAAGTTTATGATAATTAATAAACATTGCCAATAAAAGACAAAAATCATTCTATGAAAGCATATCCTAAAATGTACTTTTGCTAGGATGAAAAAAAGCAACTTTTTTATAGGTATCTTCTTGGTGTTTTTGTTTCCTGTAATATGCTTTTTGGTGGTGTGGAATAAGGGTGGCAATGGACATATAAAAATGCCAAATTACTATGGTAATATAGACTCTATAAAAGATGGCAAACTGAAAGGGAAAGCTGCTAAAGATACATTTTGGAGCACTGTGCCTAATATTGCACTTACTAACCAATTAGGTAAACAAGTCAATTTATTTGACGATGTAAAAGGAAAAATTGTAGTAATAGATTTCTTTTTTACAACCTGCAAAACTACCTGTCCTAAACTAAATAGCAATTTAAAATTCTTGCAAACAAAATACAAAAAAGTAGATAGTATTCTGGCATTTGCAAGTATCAGTGTAGACCCTCTAACAGACTCAGTGTCTGCTTTGCGTGCTTATGCAAATGCCATAGGAGCCAATCATGATAAGTGGTGGTTCTGCCGTGGCGATTTACAACAAATTAAAAAATATATGTATAGTAGCTTGCATCTGCCAGATATGCAAGCATCAGATACTGCAAATACTTCATTTGTACATAGCAATAAATGGGTATTACTAGATGTAGACAGGAATATACGTGGATACTATGATGCATTAGACACTATAGAAATCCGCAGATGTGCAGATGATATTAGCCTATTAATTTTAGAAAAAAAACATAAACATTTTAGTAATAAACAATAATTAAATCATGAGCAATTCATTACAGCCTGTTATTAAACAAAACGACAAACTAGCCAAAGGATTAATATATGCAGTAAGTGCAGTAGTACTTTTATTAGTAGTAGCAATGGGCAAATTCAAACCATTAATTGGTGTAGAGTTTCCTTTTGATAGATTTATTTTTGCGAGAATAAATGGAGTAATCAATACAATTGTATCAGTATTATTAGTTGTAGGGTTAATGCAGGTAAAAAACAAAAACTTCAGTGGGCACAAAAACACAATGCTAACAGCAATTATTTTATCAAGCTTATTTTTGGTGTTTTATATTATCCATCATATTAGTAATGGCGATACAGCATACGATGGCAATGGCAGCACAAAATATATTTATTATACTTTGCTAATTTCTCATATTGCATTGGCATCTGTTATACTTCCATTTATTTTATTTTCTGCCTATCAAAGCCTAAGTGGTCAATTCGAAAAACATAAAAAAATATCAAAAATCACTTGGCCCCTTTGGTTATATGTAAGTGTGAGTGGAGTAATTGTATTTTTGTTTATCAATCCATATTATAGTTAATATTTTCTTTCATTCATCCGCCTTTTAGTAGCCACGCCAATACTTTATTTAGTCTATCAATTGTATTTCTATTTTTACTCATCAAACCACCTCAATTATAATACTTACATTTGTAGTATGCGTAAATCATTATTAATAACACTTGTTATTTTGCTAATTAGCAGTATCGTTTCTGTTGCACAATGTGCTATGTGTACAAAAACAGCTGCTGGCTTAGATGGTAAAAGTGCTACAGGATTAAATAATGCTATTATATATTTGGCAATTATACCATTTAGTATGTTGATAGTAGTGTTGGTTTATATTTTTAAATTAGCCAAACAAAAAAATTAATTCACAATTATGAAAAAAATAGTTTTTTCAATACTTACTATTGCTACTCTTGGTTTTACCTCTTGCGAACCACCTATCAAAGGCGTTGGCACCCCAATTACAGAAATTAGAACTTGTAACAACTTTAATGCTGTTATTACAGATTTACCAGGTAATGTTCATATAACTGCCAAACCCGATACCTCTTTTAGTTGTACAATTACAGCACAACCAAATATCTTACCATTAATAGAATGCGCAATAGAAAAAGAAGAATTATTAATACGTTTCAAGCGCACCTCGCGCATCAATAGCACCGATAATATTGAAATAAACATAGCAATGCCCACCATTAATAGTTTGAAAGTATTAGGTAGTAGTAATGGCACAATAAATGGTAATATAATTTCAGAAAACTTATTATGTGCTATGATGGGCAGCGGCAATATAGATGTTCAAAATGCAACAATCCGCAGAATGCGCGCAGATATTACAGGTAGTGGTAATATCAATCTACACAACACTGTTAGTATCCATGCCGAATATGCGATTAAAGGAAGTGGCAATATTCAAGCGCAACAATCACCTGCAGATAGCGTAAGAGCAATTGTAGCTGGTAGTGGCGAAATTAAATGTATAGCAGTTAAAAACATAGATGCCGAAATCAATGGTAGCGGATGTATTAAATATACTGGCAAGCCAAATGTAAGTCGCAGTAAAATTGGTGGAAATGGACAGATTGTAGCTCAATAAAATTACATATAGGAATTAATATGAAGGAGCATCTAAAATTAGTTTCTCTTTTTTTAGGGCATATGCCTTTGATAATTCACCTTCGTTTCAACTCCAAAATAAAAACTATGTTAATTTCACTACTATCGCTTTTGCAATAAAATGTTTATAACCTATATAACTGCAACCCTAAAAATTAAACCTGATAGTTTGATAATGTTTACAGATAAATCAAATAGCAAATTAATCTACCAATCCGAATTGTGATAATACCAATTTGTATTTTCGATCCAATTTAGAACAAATATTATTTAAAAATATACAAGTGCTGTTAACACAATAGATAGATAAAAAGATTGCGTATCTATAAATGAATGATCAAGCTAATATAGTAACTTTTAACTGAATAAAGCATTCTTATAGAAAGGCATTAATAGTATTTTATAAATTAAAACCAACCTTTTAATAAATTGGTAATTCTGTACCAACCAATTATCCCAACAACTTGATTAATATTCAAGTAAATTCCTACATGATGCTATTTTAAAATTCAAAGATTATTTGATGTTCCAAATTTGTTGATGACAGTGTAAATAATTTATCAATATACTTAACAATGTTAGGCCACAAAAAAAGTCCGCACTTTATAAGGTGCGGACTAAAAATAATTTTTACTATTTTTAAATAAAGTTGGCGGCTACCTACTCTCCCAGGACAATAATCCAAGTACCATCGGCCATGAGGGGCTTAACTGCTCTGTTCGGAATGGGAAGAGGTGAACACCCTCGGTAAAACCACCATAAGGTTTGTACACGAGTATATTAAATACTGGCAACAATAAGGTTGACATATTGGAATTAAAACATATAAATCGTTTTATAAAAAAAATAAAAGCTTACGGGCAATTAGTACTACTCGGCTTTGCTATTACTAGCTTTACACCTGTAGCCTATCA
>CAIXQW010000046.1 GCA_903921675.1 uncultured bacterium
ATCATTAATTTTAAATAAATAAAAGGTCTATTATGAAAACCTATTTAATAGCTGCATTAGCATTACTTACCATCAGTACTTTAGCTTTTGCACAAAAGAAAAAAACAATCAAAAAAGTTGCTAATAAAACGACAATTGCAACATCAACTACCACAACTGGAAGCGCTAAAAGCGAAAACGAAATAGAATGGCTTACTTGGGAAGAAGCACAAAAAAGAATGGCAGTTTCTCCAAAAAAAGTATATGTAGATATTTACACTGATTGGTGTGGATGGTGTAAAGTAATGGAGAAAAAAACTTTTACCAATAAGCATGTTATTAAATACATCAATGATAATTTTTATGCAATTCGTTTTAACAGCGAAAAAGATGATAATATTACTTTTAAAGGCAAACTATATACTATCAAAAATGGTTCTAATGAATTGGCTGTAGAGTTAATGCGCGGTGCAATGAGCTATCCTACAAGTATTTTCTTTGAAGAGAATTTTGCAAATCCACAACCTGTTCCTGGCTACTTAGATATTAAAAATATTCAGCCAATTTTAAATTATTTGGGTGGCAATCATCAAAAAACAACTCCTTACCAAGATTATCAAAAAGCGTTTGTCATTACTTGGGAATAAATATTATTAGAATTTAAAATTCCATGTAACACTAGGTATTATCGGAAAAATACTAACTTCTTTTAATTTTACATT
Organism: uncultured bacterium; assembly: GCA_903921675.1. Lineage (GTDB taxonomy): Bacteria > Bacteroidota > Bacteroidia > Chitinophagales > Chitinophagaceae > CAIXQW01. Next base: position 702 of record CAIXQW010000046.1, read on the forward strand.
TACTCCACCGCTTACAGTTCCACCTGCATCTAAATAAATGATGTAAGGATTAAATCTATTATATACATTGTAAATACTAAATGCCCAACTACTAGTAAATCTGCGTGATGTTTTATGTTGTGGCGTATAAACTGCTCCTAAATCCAAACGATGATATGGAGGCAATTGCTGATTATTTAGCAAAGAATATTGTGCTATTAATTGTTGATCTAACAATGTAAGATTTGTTGGTAAAGTAACTCTATTACCACTGCTGAAAACAAATACAGAACTTAATGTCCATTTTTTGCTTAGCTCATAAGTATTTACCAAACTAATATCGTGACGTCTATCAAATTTTGCATAATAGGTATTTCCGCTATTTAGTTTGTCAAATCTTCTTTTAGTATAACTTAATGTATAACCTAACCAACCAGTCCATTTTCCTTTTGTTTTATTTACAAAAAATTCTGCACCATATGCCCAACCTTTACCTTGAACAAAATCGTATTCTGGATCATTATTGTTGTTAGGTGTGTAACCTTCTTTATACTCCAATTGGTTATACATATCTTTATAATATACTTCCACACTAGTTTCTAGCATGTTATCAAGGAAATTTTTAAAGAACCCGCCACTATACTGCCATGCTTTTTGCGGCTGAACTAGCATTGTACTTGGAACCCATAAATCTGTTGGCAATGTGCTTCCATTATTGGAAACTAAATGTATGTATTGATAGCTTTTTGAGATACTTGTTTTAATGCTAGTTGTAGCATTTAATCCAAATCGAATATTCAATCGCGGCTCTAAACCACCATAATTTTTCACAATTTTCCCATTATCATACACAGTACTATCTCTATTGATTCCATTTTGTTTTTGGTATAAAGTGTAAGGTCCTAAATGCAAAAATGATGAATAACGTAAGCCTGCATTTATTCTACACCAACTAGTTAAATCAAAGTCGTCAGCAGCATAGGCATTACTTTCTACAGCATATTTCATTACAGGGTTTACTGGTGTAAGTTGCACACTATCATTGCTACCAGAAAAGGTACTTGGCTGAAATTTATGGTAGGTAGAACCTATACCAAACTTAAATTTGTGTCCATTTTTTGCAAAATAATCAATATCTGATTTTAAATTCCAATCTCTAATACCACTTGTAAGTTTTATATTAAAAGTCTGTTGTGCACCTCCAAATTGAAAGTCGTATCTGTTATATACTGCAGTGGTATTCATAAATAGTTTATCGCTAAATAAATGATTCCATCTTACAGTAGCAGTTCTATTGCCCCATGGTATTTTTGCTTTAAATGTGTTTTCTGTATTGCTAAATTTAAATACATCATCGCCAAAATATGTGCTTGCGTACAATCTATCTTTCTCGCTTATTTTATAATTTACTTTGGCATTCATATCATAAAAATAATAGCCAAAGTTTTGCAATCTTTTATTATTGGGTAACATAACTTTTAATAATTCTGTAGCATAAGTTCTTCGACCACTTACTATAAATGATGCTTTATTTTTTATAATTGGACCTTGAATACTAAGTCTGCTTGCTATTAATCCTATTCCTCCGTCTACTTTCCATTCTTTATTATTTCCCTCTTTCATACTTACATCTAGCACGCTAGATAGTCTACCACCATAATTTGCAGGCATACCTCCTTTTATTAATGTAATATTTTTTATAGCATCGCCATTAAACACACTAAAGAAGCCAAACAAATGCCCTGTGTTATATACTACAGCATCATCTAATAAAATTAAATTTTGATCTGGACCACCACCTCTAACATAAAAACCACTACTACCCTCACCACCATTTTTTACACCAGGTAATAATTGAATGGTTTTTAATACATCTACTTCTCCTAAAATCACTGGTAATTTTTTTACACTTTCTACACTTAGTTGGTGCATGCCTACTTCTGTAGTTTTTACATTTTCGTCGCGTCGTTTATTACCTCTTACAATGATAGCTCTATCTACTGCATTCCTAATACCTAATTCAAAATTTTGTTTTACATCTGCATTTACTTCTAATGTAATTAATTTAGGTTCAAATCCAATATATGATGCTTTTAGCGTTGCTTTCCCTTGCTTTATACTTATGCTATAAAATCCAAAACTATTTGTAGAAACACTTTTTTCTGAACCAACAATTTGAATTGTGGCATTAGGTAAATTTTCGCCACTTCTAACATCTAAGGCGTATCCACTTACTGTATAGATTTTTTGAGCTATAGTATTTATAGAGAAAGTAGATAGAATAATTAAAAATATATTTTGCAGTTTCATACTGTGCAAAGGTAAATTTGAGAATTGATTAATGAACATTAATTTTTCTATGATAAATAAAAAGTTGACAATAAATTTAAATATCCGGAAATATGTCTGTAAATTTGTGACAAATAACAATTGAGGATGAAAACCAAAAAAAATATTAATAAAATTACACTTCAAAAATTACCTTATTTTGATACTGAAAGTATTGTAGAAGAACCTATTGTAGCTTATCAAACATTTACTACAAAGCCTGCAATAAGTACTCTGACTATTTCTGAAGATGATAATATTACCTTTTGGAAAGCATTAGGAATAAAGCAAGATATTTCTTCTGATTCTGAAAGACTGAAGTTGATAAAATCTGGAGTTTCTAAAAGAATCTTAAACCATATGATGGCTGCGATGGAAATAAGCTTAGAAGATATGGCAGATATATTACATACTACAGATAGAACATTGCGCAGATATGATGATAATACAATTTTAAATATGGAGCAAAGTGAAAGAATCTTAGAATTGGTAAAATTATATGGATATGGCAAAGCAGTATTTGGCAATATGGATAAATTTAAGCTTTGGATAAACGATTCTATTATGGCACTTGGTTATCATAAGCCCAAAGAGTTTTTAGATACAAGCCTTGGCATACAAATGCTAATGCAAATTTTAGGAAGAATGGAATATGGTGTTTATTCTTAATTTTAATATGTAAATGATTGTATACAGAATATCTGCATGTAAATACATTTCGCAATTAAATGGATATGGTGCATTTTTAAACGGAGGAAGATGGAACAGTAAAGATAGATTTATGTTATATGCTTCTTGCAGTCCAGCCTTAGCATTGGTAGAAACTTTAGCTCATTTTTCTATACACAACTCACCTGATAATTATTGTATTCTTATGCTAGATGTTCCCGATTATTTGATTAGCGAGTTTCCAAAAGATAAATTGCCAAGCGATTGGCAATTATCCCCTAGTCCATGTTCTTTAAGGAAAATTGGCGATTCTTTTTTAAATCAACAACAATTTGTAGGATTGAAAGTACCTAGTGCCATTATTGAATATGATTTTAATTTATTGCTTAATCCTATGCATCCTTCTTTCCATCAAATTAAAATTACACAGCAAAGTACTTTTAATTTAGATAAAAGAGTATTGAAAAAAACTTAAAAATGAATAAGTTGTTATGTGTTGGCAACTCTGCAATATTTTTGCATGAATGAATTACCTTTACCGCTATGCTTGTTAGTTTAAATAATGTAACTTTTGAATTTGGTGCTCGCGCTATTATTAAAGAAAGTAGTTGGACCATTTTTCCAAAAGAAAGAATAGGTTTGATTGGTGCAAATGGTATGGGGAAAAGTACCATTTTAAAGTTGATTGTAGGAGAAATGCTACCAAGTGCAGGTACAATTGAAAGGCCAAAGGATACCACTATTGGTTACTTTCATCAAGATTTACAAAGTGTAGAAACTAATGAAACAATATTAGAAGTAGCTAGCCATGCCTTTGATAAAGCAAAAGCTATACAAAAAGAATTAGCAGATTTAGAGAAAAAATTAGAAACTGAAAGTACAGACGAACTTTTGAATTTATATGCTGATAAATTGCACGATTTTGAGTTGGCTGGAGGCTACGAGATGGAGCATAAAAGTGCTCAAATTTTAGAAGGATTAGGGTTTGCCACCAAAGATTTAAGCAGACCATATTCAGAGTTTAGTGGTGGATGGAGAATGCGCGTAATATTAGCTAAAATGATTTTGCAAAAACCAGATTTATTGCTATTGGATGAGCCTACGAATCACTTAGACTTACCTAGTATTCAATGGATGGAAGGATTCTTGCAATCTTATCCAGGCACAGTAGTAATTGTAAGTCATGATAGATATTTTCTAGATAGAATGGTTACAAAAATTGTAGAAGTGGCCTTCCAACAATTAAATTTTTATTCTGGTAATTATTCTTTTTATGAAACAGAAAAGGACATCCGTATAGAATTTCAACAACGCGAATACGAAAATCAACAAGACTATATTCGTCAGCAAGAAAGATTTATTGAAAGATTTAAAGCGAAAGCTAGTAAGGCAGCTGCTGCCCAAAGTTTGGTAAAAAGGTTAGATAAATTAGAAGTAATTGAAGCTCCAATTACCACTTCATCAAGCATTAAAATTAATTTCAATATAGAAAACCAGCCTGGTAAGGTAATTGCTACCTTGCATGACATAAGTAAAAATTATGGCGATATAAAAATTGTAGAGCATACCAATGCAGAAATTATGCGTGGCGATAAAATTGCATTAATTGGCGCAAACGGTAAAGGGAAAAGTACAATTTTAAGAATCATTGCTAACCATGAAAAATATACAGGTACTAGCACATTAGGCCATAATGTAAAAGCAAGTTTTTATGCTCAGCATCAATTAGAAGCATTAAATCAAAAGCATGAGATTTTAGAAGAAATGAAACAAGGAACTGTAGGCTATACAGAACCAGAGTTGAGAGCATTAATGGGCTGCTTTTTATTTCAAGGTGATGATGTGTTTAAAAAAATACAGGTATTAAGTGGAGGCGAAAAAGCACGTGTAGCATTAGCAAAAACGATGGTAAGTAAAAGTAATTTTTTATTACTAGATGAGCCTACGAATCACTTAGATTTAAATAGTGTAAATATGCTTGCAGATGCATTAAATAAATACCAAGGCAGCTTTATATTGGTAAGCCATGATAGATATTTTGTGGCGAAAACAGCTAATAAAATTTGGGAAATAATAGATGGAAAAATTAATGAGTTTATTGGCACCTATGATGATTATGTAGAATTTAAAGAAAAGAAAGAAGCATTGGCTAAAGAAGCACTAAAAAATGCAGAGCCAATTGCCACACCAAAAGTAGTAGTTGTAAAAAAAGAAGAACCAAAACTACCTCCAGCAGAACATAAAGAAGCACAAAAGAAATTAAAACAAGCCCAAAATACGTTTAGAAAAATAGAAGATGAATTAAATACTGCCCAGATGCAAAAAACCGAATTAGAAAATAAGCTGGGAGACCCTGCAGTATATGCCGATAAAAATATATTTTTAAAAACAGAACAAGATTACGCATCTATTCAAAAAAAAGTAGAGCAATTACAAGCACAGTACGAAGTA
>CAIXQW010000047.1 GCA_903921675.1 uncultured bacterium
CAAATATTTCTTTTGCACAAGTACAGTTTACAAAAAATGGTACAATTCAATTTAAATCTACCACTACAAATACTGTAGATAAAGTAGAAGCTACAAATAAAAGTGCTGTTTGCAAATTAAATACCGCAACAGGTGAGGTAGAATTTGGAATATTAATTAAGAGTTTTGTGTTTACAAACGATTTAATGCAACAACACTTTAATGAAAACTATATGGAAAGCGATAAATTTCCGAAAAGTACTTTCAAAGGAAAAATAGAAACGCTAAGCGCTGTTAACTTTAAAGCAGATGGAGTGTACAAAGTATTGGTACAAGGAGCAATGACTATACATGGTGTTACAAAAAATGTAAAAGTACCAGGTACAGTTACTATTAAAGGTGGTAAAATTGCTATCAACTCTGCCTTTGGCATAGCATTGGCAGATTATGGCATCTCTTTACCAGGTGCTGTAAAAGATAAAATCAGCAAAGAAATTAGTACTGTAGTAAACTGTAGTTTACAATCACTTTAAACATATAAAAAAAGGAAAGTCATACCATTATAATTTTCCTTTTTTTTATTCATGTATAAATATTCAAATTAAAAAATCAAAACCAAATGCGTAAAATAATTTCAAGTATATTTTTATTACTTACATTTTCTATAATCTCTAATGCCCAAACAGATTCTACCAAAGATGTAGATATAGATGCTATGCTAGGAGGTGACCAAGTGCCGACAAAAGTATTTGCCAATAACGCATTTAAATCTTCTAGGGTTGTTATGGGTCAAAGCATAGAAATGCTTGGTGCTGGAGTATTAGATACTCGTATTTTACACCGATTTGGCGTAATAAAAAATGGCCCTGCAGATTTATTTGGTTTAGACTATGCCAGCATGCGTATTGGTTTAGACTATGGCATTGCTAAAAACTTAAGTATAGGTATTGGTAGAAGTACATTGGATAAAGAAATAGATGGATTTGTAAAATATCGCTTTGCGCATCAACACAGTGGTGTAAAAGCAATACCTGTTTCCTTGTTGTATGTAGGAGGAATGGCTTCTAGAAAAACTACTACATCAGTAGGAACTGATAGACTATCTTATTATCACCAATTAATAGTTGGAAGAAAATTTAGCAACTATTTTAGCTTGCAGCTATCCCCTACTTTTGTTCATCAAAATTATATTGGAACATTATTTACAGCAAACGATATAGTGTCTATAGGCATTGGTACTAGGTACAAATTAACCCAACGTATGGCTTTGGTAGTAGATGCATTCCCGTTGGTATATGGCACTACTAGTGGGAAAAACATTATGCCATTATCTATTGGTATAGATTTGGAAACAGGTGGACATGTATTTCAATTGCATTTTAGCAATGCTAGAGGTATGAATGAAAGAGCATATATTGCAGAAACCACACAGCGTTGGGATAAAGCTCAATTCCAATTTGGATTCAATCTTTCTAGAGTATTTACAATAAAAGAAAATACAAAAGGAAGTTGGTAAATTTTTTTTTTATTATAAATCATATGTCTATAGTTTTACACTTTAGACTTTTTTTTGCGTGTAACTTTCATCAACTATACAACTAATAATTTATTACCTTTATATTTCAAAAATAAAAATACTTTTTAATAATGAAAAATACATACACCTTCATTATCATTGCTATTATTTTTGCTTCCTGCAATATTTTAAAAATACAGCACTCTGCAAATAAAATACTTGAAAAAGATGGAATAGCCGAGGCTCTTGCGCAAGAGATAGAAATGACAAAAGATCCAGTGCTAGGACTTGTTCCAAAAGAAAGATTACTAATAGCAAAAGTATATAAAGATGCTATGCAGGAAAAGAAAACTCGTGGAGCTATTGCAGGAATTACATGGACAGAATTAGGTCCTACAAATCAAGCAGGCAGAAGCCGATGTGCAATGGTAGACTTAAGCGATACAACTGGCGAAACCGTTTGGGTAGGCAGTGTAGGTGGTGGAATATGGAAAACAACTAACATTAGTAATGTAAATCCAAACTGGACCAGCAATGCGCAATTTCTTGCAAATATTGCAATTGGGAGTATTGCACAAGACCCTATCAATAAAAATATTTTATACCTAGGTACTGGTGAGCTAATCAGTTCATATAATGCAGTAAGAGGATTTGGCATTTTTAAAAGTATAGATGGGGGCAATACTTGGAATCAATTAAGCAGTACTAATAATTCTAACTTTTATTATTCCTCTAAAATAATTGTATTAAACTCTGGCATAATTTTAGCTGGAACAGTTGCAGGACTTTATAGATCTGCAAATGGCGGAAACTCATGGACAAAAGTTTTAGGCAATGGTATTAGTGGCGCTTCATCTGATGTATGCTATGATATAGAGCAGGCTAGCAATGGAACTATTTTTGCTAGTGTAAATGGCACAATCCATCAATCTACAAATGCTGGAGTTAGTTTTGGCAGTCCAATTACTTTGCCAATTACCGCAAGCAGAATAGAAATTGCTTGCGCACCATCCGACTCGAATTTTATATATTTATTGGTAGAAAATGCAGGAACTGTAAATGGTATTTTGCAAAGTACAAATGGAGGTACATCCTTTACATCAAAAACAGAACCAGCAGATTTAGATGCTGGCATTCCAGCAACAGATTTTTCAAGAGGGCAAGCCTGGTACGATTTGTCGATAGCTGTCCATCCTGCAGATAAAAATAGAATATACGTAGGAGGGATTGATTTATTTACAAGTACCAATGGAGGTGGTAATTGGCAGCAATTCTCGCATTGGTATGGCGACACTTATAATTATGTGCATGCTGACCAACATGGAATTATATTTAGCCCATTCCAACCTGATGTTGCATATTTTGTAAATGATGGCGGTATTGATAGAACTACCAATGCATCTGCAGCAAGTATTATTACTGCATACAAAGGAAATAATTATAATACTATTCAGTTTTATTCATGCGCTATGAATCCTACAAAAGGAAAATTTCAATTTTTAGGTGGTGCACAAGATAATGGGTCACAACTATTTTCAAAAGGCTATCTTTCCAGCACAGTAGAAGCAACTGGAGGAGATGGCGGATTTTGCCATATAGATCAAAATCAAGAGCGATATCAATTTACTGCTTATGTGTATAATAATTTTCATGTAAGCACAGATACAGGTAATAGTTTTGTATCAGTAACAAATGGCAATACAGGTAGATTTATTAACCCTACAGATTACGACGATGTAAATAATAGAATGTATTGTGCTAGAGCATCCAACGAATATTTATTATGGTCCAACCCGCAAGCGGGTAATACTTTTACCACCAAAACTAGTACCACAATTGGTGGACAAGTATCTGCAATAAAAGTTTCTCCAAATACTAACAACAGAATATTTTTAGGCACAGGCAGTGGTACACTTACAAAAGTAGATAATGCAAATGCTACTCCAATTGTTACAAATATAACGGGTTCCACTGCTATACCTACAAGCTATATAAGTTGTGTAGAAGTAGAAAATGGAAATGACAATCATATATTAATTACTTATAGCAATTATGGAGTAAATAGCATTTGGGAAACAAAAAATGGAGGTTCAAGTTGGACAAGCGTAGAAGGTAATTTGCCAGATATACCAGTTAGATGGATTTTATTGAACCCCAATAATAACAAACAAGCATTAATAGCAACAGAATTAGGGGTATGGAGCACAGATAGCTTGGCAGGCAACAACACTGTATGGGCAGCAAGCAATTCTGGATTAGCAAATGTAAGAGTAAATATGTTGCAAACTAGAGCATCAGATAAATTGGTTATTGCAGCTTCTAATGGTAGAGGATTATTTAGTTCAGATGTGTTTACTGCTCCTGCAGCTATGTTCGATGTTACAAATACAATTGGTTATATCGGGCAACCTTTTTCCTTCCAAAATACTTCCTTCAAAGCAACATCATACAATTGGAACTTTGGCGATGGAACTATTAGTTCACTTGCCAACCCTATTAAAACCTATACCGCACCCGGCATTTATACAGTAAAGTTAATTATAAATGGCGGTGCAGATTCTATAATTAAAATTGGCTTAATTAGAATTTTACCAACTTATACAGCTCCATATACATTGGCTCAAGGTGGTAATATGGAAACCAATTTAAATGACTTTGCGAATAGTACAAAAAGTGGAACACCTTGGCAAAGCGGCAATAGCAATATTAATGGAAAAAATGGAACGGCAAGTGGCTCATTTGCTTGGGTAACAGGATTAACTGCAGCAAATTACACAGACAACTCTGAAAGTTATTTATACACTCCACAAATTTATTTAGCAGCAACAGGTTCATCTTATTATATTCAATTCAAAACTAAATATACCTTTGAACCAGAATATGATGGATTTGTAATAGACTACAGCACAGATAGTGGCAAAACATGGCATGTACTTGGTTCTTCAGTTATTGCAGGTTGGTACGATTATGCAAATAGTCCACAAGTGTCACAACTTTTTCCTGCTTCACAAGCATTTTTCAATGGTCCTGTAAGTGCATATACCAATAAAATTTACGACCTAACCCCATTGTCAGGCAAAAAAGTTGCCTTCCGTTTTAAGTTTGTATCAGATCAATTTACAACAGATGTAGGTGCGGCTGTTGATGATTTTGAAATAATTGGTCCTTTCGGTACACCACTTTATTTATCTAATATTAATCTTACCAGTCAGGTAATAAATAACAATGTTTCATTGCATTGGAATATTCCAATTATTTCAGAAAATCAAAATATGCAAATTCAAAAAAGTACCGATGGAATTAATTTTCAAGCAATTGGAGAACAAAACACGAATGGTTCAGAAAAATATACTTTCGCAGATAATAATGCATTTGCAAATTCCGAAAAAGTATATTACAGAATAGCAATGTATTTGCAAAATCAATTACAATATAGTAATATAGAATATCGCTTAAATACAGATGCTAGCTTTATCATTACACCCAATCCCTTTCAATCACAAATTAGTATTAGCAATTGGCAACAAGTAGCTAAAATAAAATTAATGGATGCAAACGGTAAAGTAATATTTAGCAGCAAACTACAATCTTCAGTTTTAGCTATCCCTAATAGTATTCCAAATGGAGTTTACTTTTTAGAATTACATATAGATAATCAAATCATCAAAAGAAAAGTAGAAAAAAGAGACTAGTTTAATACAATAAAAATTAAATTATAAAAAGAGTAACTTCCAATAGATACTCTTTTTAGTAATGTCAAATGCCTTTGGCACCGGGCTTTCCGTTCCAATTCCAGCATGAAAAACGCTGGGGATTTCCACTGCAATCCCTTTTGCAAGTATGGGAATACCTTTTGTTGTTATACAATAATGAGATATTAAATAGACCAATTTAATCCTTTGAAAATATATTTAAATCCACAAATTGATTTTACGTCTATACTTGATAGGTCATTTACCACCTCTGTAAAGAAATTACTCACTTCGTCTAAAGTTTTATATGTTTGATTTGTGAA
>CAIXQW010000048.1 GCA_903921675.1 uncultured bacterium
TCTGCGACAAATACACAATTGAATTTTGACTCTACTTTAGCAAATATTGGTGTAAGTAGTAGTTCTTACTATTGCATCGTAGAAGACTTAAATGGTTGCCGCGATACTGCAAAAGGCGCCATAATGGTGCAACCAGCGCAATTAACGATGACACCTGTTGTTTCTCAAATTTTATGCAATGGCGAAGCAGGCTCTGTGGCTTTGCATGCAAGTGGAGGAGTTGGTGCAATTACTACAAGTCCTTCTAATATAAATTTATTAAGTGGTACTTATACTTTTACAGCTACAGATGCTAATGGATGTAATACAACAACTAGTGTTACTATAAATACCCAGCCTACTGCTGTCTCTATAACAGCATCTGCGGGAACAATTTTATGTAATAACGGTACTGCAAATATTTCATTGTCTACTAGCGGTGGCACTGGAGTAATTGCTACAAGCCCAACAAATACAAATTTATCTGCAGGCACATATACTTTTACTGCTACAGATGCTAATGGATGCACTTCTACAGTAAGTGCTACATTAATTAATCCAGCATTGTTAGTAGCAACAGTTACTGCAAATAGTCCAACTATTATTTCTGGGAATGCTTTAATATTAACGGTTTTACCTACAGGCTTAACTAATTATAATGTAGCTGGTCCAGGAAGTTTAAATGTGAACTCTGCTACCAATATTATTTCTACTATTGTAAATGTTTCAAATACAGGGGTATTTACAGTTACTGTAACTAATGCTAATGGATGTACAGCTACCACTACTGTTAGTCTTGTTGTTACTACAGGTCTAAAGGTTGCGCTAAAAACCTTTTTATCTGGCCCATATGTGCAAGCTACTGGCTTGATGTGGGATAGCTTACGACATTTAAATGTATTACCTACTACCGAGCCTTATAGTGTTGCACCATATAATAATACCTATTTACATGTAAATGGTGGCGGAGGAGAAACTGTTGCTGCAAGTATATTTACAGTAACAGGTAATAATGCCATCGTAGACTGGGTTTTTGTACAATTGCGTAGCAAATTAGATTCTAACATTGTTACTGCCACAAGATGCGGATTAATACAAAGGGATGGAGATATTGTAGATGTAGATGGTGTTTCCCCATTATTTTTTGCTACTAGTGCGCCAGACCAATATTTTATTAGTATTGAGCATAGAAATCACTTAGGAATAATGACAAAAGGAAAATTTTTCTTATCTTTATCGCCTGTAATGAGTATCGATTTAACTACAACTGCAGTTCCTTTATTTTCTTTCGCAGGTCGCGCAGGAAATTCATCTCCGTTATCTGGATCAACCAGAATGATAGGAGGTGTTAGAACTATGTATGCAGGTAATTGTAATTTAGATATTGCGGCTGCAGCATACAGATACATTACTTACAATAATACAAATGCTAGTGATAGATACGCTATGTTGATGGCAACTGGCGGAACAAGTACAATTAATGGTTACTCCATATTTGATATAGACATGAATGGCTATGCAAGATTTAACGGTTTGAATCCTGATAGATTAATCATGATGCAAAATACTGCAAATTCAAACACCTTATTTGTAAATGAACAGACACCAAATTAATTTTTAACTTATAATTTTTAAAACTTTAAAAAACAACAAATAAAATGAAAAAGATTTATTCACTAGTAATGGCTACCATGATTGGTGCTCAAATAGCAAGCGCACAATGCAGCCCTACTTTAAACAATTTTGAAATCAAATTGAGCCAAACTGGCGACCAAACTTTGAAATTACAAATGCGTTATCATGCAGATGCAGTAAATGGTGCAGAAAGCGTGTTGCCATCTACTAAGCAATTGTTTGATGGATTGGTATTTGGTATCACTTGGCCTACAACTAGTCGCATAGAATTAACTAGATGCATTGCAAATAATGCTGATATTGATTTGGTAATTGATAATACTACTACAGCTGCTCAAAACAAAACAGCAGCTGATAATATCAAAACATTATTGCACAATAATGCAACTGCAATGCCTACCGCATTTCAAGCAGATTGGACAAACGATAAATGGTATGATGTTGCTACGATCAACTTTACAGGAACTTTGGCAAATGGCGATTATTTCAGTTTATTAAACTGCGATTATGGTTTAGCACATCCAAATTCTTATTATGGAAATAGCACTACAGATCCTTGGTTATCTATTTTAGAAGATGGCAAATCATTGCAATATTCTCCAAAAATGATTACAGAATTACCTGCAGGATTTACAAATACATTCAACATTTATCCAGTACCAACTACTGGTGAATTAACAATAGATGTAGAGTGTACAGTAAAAACAAGTGCAGTTGTAAAAGTAGTAGACATGACAGGCCGCTTGGTAAAAACAGTATTGTTTGAATTAGAGAAAGGTAAAAATACCAACGCTATCAATATTGGTGAATTGCCACAAGGCGATTACATGATTAAACTAACGGATGGTAAAGCTGTAAATTTCAGCAAGCAAATCACTAAGATTTAATAATTAACAACAAAAATACCAAAGCCACTGAGAAGTAATTCTTGGTGGCTTTTTTGTGACAGAAATTATTAAACAGTAAAATTGAAAGTTATACAATAATGATATATTAAATAGACCAATTTAATCCTTTGAAAATATATTTAAATCCACAAATTGATTTTACGTCTATACTTGATAGGTCATTTACCACCTCTGTAAAGAAATTACTCACTTCGTCTAAAGTTTTATATGTTTGATTTGTGAA
>CAIXQW010000049.1 GCA_903921675.1 uncultured bacterium
ATTAATCGCCAGTTGCAAAAGATTCTGTTTAATTCAGAAACTAGTTTTCAAAAAATAAAATTTCAGGGAGATGAATTTTCTATTGATGAGCTTATTAACCAACTGAAAGGTAAAACATAACCACCACAAAATATTGCTGATTATGTACTAATGAAAATGCAATAGGTTGAAAAAAGATTGAATTGATTTAGCAAAAAATATTTCACAAAACTCTATCGATAATAATACGGAAACTTCTGCTAAAGTATTAGATAATCAAAATGAAAATTCTAATAATGGTAGTAACAAAGTACTAAAAATTTTTCTACTGATTCTGGCAACTGTTGGCACAGCGGGTATTATTGGTTATAAAGTTGGTGCAAGAAAAAATAAAATATAAGCTTGAGAGTGGGTTTTCAAAAAACTAACCAAGTTATACCTATGAAATAGGGGAACGTAAGATATGTTTAATCAGTACCACCATTTGTGGTACCTAAAATTGAATAGAGTGAGTCCATTTATTGATAGGCAGTAATTGAGTATCACAAACCCCTAGAGCAAAATTGCCAACCAAAATGCAAATTTTGTCTATAAATTAATTTAAATATTAGTTTCGGCTAGGGTAAATTCCAAATAAGCAGATTACATAATTCATGCCCAAATAAGGTTGCATATTTGAATGTGGTTGAGAGTTGCCTGTAATACCAATTGTTGGTGCGCCTGCAGTAATATTACTTAAAGTTATAGAGCCTGCATTCATTGCTGCAGTAGTACCTGATGCAATATAAGATGCAACAGATGCTGTGCGGCTTGCAGCCAAATAATTGCCCGAAGGGTTTTGCGTATTACCATTTGCAGTTACTGCATTTAGGGTTGCAGTTCCAGTACCACCAGTACCAGCAGTAGCTGTGTGGATATGAGCAGGTATTTGGGTTGTAAGTAAAGTTACTGTTTCAGTTCCACCTATTTGACCCAATTGAACATTCGTCAACCCAGATCCAGTACCTGCACCAACAGCTACTCTACCTCTAAAATCAGGTAAAGCAAAAGTTGTTTGACCATTACCGCCATAGGTGGTACCTAAAATTGAGAACAATGCTGTGTTAGTAGCAATGCTCATAATTTGACCTTGACAAAAGGCCCAAGTTCTTGGGTTAAAGTTGCCAGCAAACATGCGTATTTCTCCAATAGTTCCTTCCATGATTGTATTGTTTTAATAAAAGTAAAGTAATTCATCTTAAAATAAAACTTTTTATACAAATTTTTTAGGAAGAACCTAAAAATTGATAATTTGCAATTTGATTGTATTAAAACCAAAGTGTTGAATTACTGTTGTAATCGCTCATTGTGCAATTACGGTTTTATTTACTAAATGTCACTACTCAGTAATTTATGAAAGATTTACATATTTAGTTCAATACACATTCGATAAGCAAATTAATTTTTTAATTTAGTTATAAACCAATATTTTTAATATTCGATAAGTTGTTATTTCTTTGGTTTCTTTAAAAATCGATTACCAATTATGCAAAATAGAAGAAAGTTTTTAGTAGAAACAGCCTTTGCTGCCAGTGCAATCGCATTATTAAAACCACTTAATGTTGTTGCAAACTCACTTGAATCTGTTACAAAAAAAGAATTAAATAGGCTCACAATAGTTTTCAGCAGTGATTTGGCTTCTGATGGAAAAACCAATAATTCGAACGATGCATTTAGTACAAATATTAAAGCAATAAAATATTCGGTACAAGATATTATTGCAAGAAATTATAATGTTTTATTGCTTCAGAATGGAAATATCTGTCCCCACAAAAAGGTAGAAGAAGAAATTGTAATTCAACGATTAATAAAATTAAAGACACTTGGTTACGACCTAGTGGTAGCTGGAAAAAATGATATAAAATCTGCTAAATTATTTAATTCACTGGCTGCAAAAACTGGTTTAACAGCGCTAAGTAAGAATACTCAAATTATTGAGAAAGGAAAAATTAAAATAGGTTTGGTTGCGAATGATTTTAGTGAAACTAGTACCATTTCCGGAATAAAAAGAAAAGCTGCCTTGTTGAGTAATAAAGCTAAAGAACTAAAGGAACAGCATAACTGTAATTTGGTGATTTGCCTTTCTACCAACAACATCGCAAACAATAAAAAAGCGATAAAAAATGATATGGATTTAACTGCCAATACCCATAGTATCGACCTAATTATAAGTGGCAATAATTTTAGCAACAAACCTATTCAGCTTACAACTACCAACCTGCATAAAGAAGCTGTTTTGTTAACTAGCAATAAATTTATTGGAACATCTATAGGTAGAATTGACATTGATTTCGACAAAAATTTGCAAAAAAATAAAATTTCATTGCCACTTCCAATCTATAGTTAATCTTAGTTGTGCCAGTTCAAACAAATGTTTCTAAATCAGTTGAATGTAAAAATACAATCAATAAAATATTGTTGTCTGCTAATGAGGCATACAATTTATTTAACTTTATTTTTTCACTAACTGCTATAGGTTATTCAAATCAGACAACCGTTTTTCAACTTTTATAGTATAATGTCTGCAAAAAAGCCCATATATGTACTCGGTACAGGATTATCGCATGATGGTTCTTCCTGTATCTTAAAAGATGGTGAAATAATTGTAGCTATAGAAAAAGAAAGGTTGAGTCGTATAAAACATGATGGTGGCAATGATTCTTTAACAGTTCAATATTGTTTAAACGCTGCAGGCATTTCAATAAACGATCTGTCTTTAGTAGTGCAGGTTGCCAATTTTGAGAAAGATACTATTTACCCAGCCTCTTTTAGAGGTAAACGTTTATTTGGCGAGAATTGTACAGTACCTTTTATTACTATTTCTCATCATTTAGCGCATGCTTATAGTGCTGTAGGGACATCTCCTTTTGAAACATCTAATGTAATGGTAATTGATGGTTGTGGCAGCCCTTATGATCATTGCGAAGATTTAGATTATCCAATTATTCCACTGGATGTAAATGCAATCCCAGGATTATTTGGAGAGAAAGACAGTTATTATCATTTCGATGGCAAACAGCTTATTGCCTTATACAAAGATTTTTCGATAATATCTTTATATGATAATAAATATCCAGTTCATCTTCCAACATCCAAACATTCAATAGGTGGTTTTTACAGCATGGTTAGTGGATATTGTTTTGGTAATATGGATGATGCTGGCAAATTAATGGGCTTGGCTCCTTATGGACGAGATGGGGTATATACAGAAGATATTTTTTTATTAAAAGATGGAAGAGTGTTTGTTAGAGAAGAAGTGTTGGCATTGTTTACACAGCCAATGGATTCCTTACACAGACCACTAAAAGAAAATTTTCAATATTATGCCGATATTGCAAAATGGGTTCAGCAAGAATTAGAAAGAGCAGTATTGTACATTTTTAAACAAAGGCTATCTCTTCAAAAAAATACCAATATTTGTTATGCC
>CAIXQW010000050.1 GCA_903921675.1 uncultured bacterium
ATTGCTCACTACTTTTTTGTTAAACATCGTAAACACAGCACTTAACATAGCTGCTATCAAACCAAAGGTAATACCAAGTACATATTTTGTTTCAAATTTGTAAATCAAAGCCATACCTAGAAATGCCAAACAGCTAGTCAACAATTCTACAATTTGTAATTTTCTTTTAGTAAATATTGGTTCCAATATTGCGGTATACATACTTGCTGTGCTTAAACAAATTAATGCAATACTGGCATTTGCTTTTTTAATACTTCCATAAAAAGCTACCCAATGAATACCAATAATACATCCAATAAATATTAACCTTCTGCACTCTACCCAGCCTATCCATCTCCATTGTTTTTTGTAATACAATATACCAAATAATATCAATGCAGTGATAGCCATTCTGTAGCATACCAAGGCATATTCGTCTAATGCAATTACCCTACCTAATACACCTGTAAAGCCCCATAAAAAAACTGCGAGGTGCAATTTCAATAATGCTTCTTTGGTAGATTGTGTGGAGTTAGAGATAATAAATTGTTTTTAATTTTTTGAAAACTTCATTTTCCAAACGGCAAGTATTGCTTCTTTTACAATACCCTTGCTCATTTTACTATGCCCTTCTTTTCTGTCTACAAACGTAATAGGCACTTCTTTTATTTTAAATCCTTTTTGCCAAGCTCTGTATTTCATTTCTATCTGAAAAGCATAACCAATAAACTTAATATTATCCAGGTTCAAAGCTTCTAATACTTTTCTTTTGTAACATACAAATCCTGCAGTAGTATCTCGCACTGGCAGCCAAATAATCAACCTAGCATATAAGCTACCACCTTTGCTAATAAAGATTCTATCCCAAGGCCAGTTTTCTACTTTCCCACCTTTTACATATCGGCTACCAACAGCTACATCTGCCCCACCTTGGTCGCAGGCTTGCAGTAAATTCCTAAGGTCGTCAGGGTTATGGCTAAAGTCTGCATCCATCTCAAAAATAAAATCGTACTTATTTTCTATACTCCATTTAAAGCCAGCAATATAAGCAGTACCTAAGCCTTGCTTGCCAGCTCTTTCCATCAAAAAAAGTCTATCTTGGTATTGTTGTTGCAAATCTTTTACAATTTGTCCTGTGCCATCTGGGCTACCATCATCTACTATTAATACATGAAAATTTTCTGTGTAAGAAAGTACACGTGTAACGATTTTTTGGATATTCTCCTTTTCGTTGTAAGTAGGTATAATGACTATTTTTTTCAAATCTGAACTGCGAATATAAACCAATTAGCCAAAACCTAATAAGTTAGCATGCTAAAGATTTATTATAATTTTTAGATTAGCTGTAATTAATATTTCAATTTTAATTTTGTATAAATATCTGTAATTACGGCTTTGGTGTCTTGTGCAAAATCGCCTTTCATCATCCAATTGTAATATTGCGGTTCTTTTTCAAACACTGCTGCTACACTTTGCTCTTTGTATTTTCCAAAATTAAAACAAGGTGTACCTTCTATCAATTTTATTCTGCGGCTAAAATCTGCAAAGTCTTCTCCTTTACTAATATTATGTAGCGCATCTACATCATTTTCTAATTCCGGATAGCGCTCTAATTGGCCTAGCAAAACCTCGTAAGTAGCTTGCACATCTGCTTCTGCATTGTGGCTATTCTCTAGTTTTTTTCCGCAGTAGAATAAATATGCTGCTTCTAATGTGCGCTTTTCCATTTTCATGAAAATTTGTTGCACATCTACCATTTTTCTTTCTTTTAAATTGATGTCTAAACCAGCGCGTAGAAATTCTTCTGTTAGCAATGGAATATCAAAACGATTACTATTGTATCCACCTAAATCGCAATTATCTAAAAATTGTTTGATTTCATTGGCTACCATTTTAAAAGTTGGAGAATCTTTTACATCTGAATCAGCAATGCCATGAATAGCAGTGCTTGGCGCGGGTATTGGCATACCAGGATTTAATCGAAATGTTTTACGCAATTGTTCTCCATCAGGCATTATTTTAATGATAGCAATATCTATAATTCTATCTGTGGTGATGGTAATACCTGTTGTTTCTAGGTCGAAAAAAGCGATTGGTCTTTTTAATTGTAGCATATTATGGTTGTTTTAGCCAATCTTCTATTTCTGATTGGTTTAAATTTAAATAATTAGAAGTAACTCTTACCAAATTGCCATCTTGCACCCAAAGTATTTTAGGAAATCCATTGGATTTAGCGTGCAAGCTAGTAAGTTTGGTAATAAATATATAATCGTGATTTATTTGATGCGGAATGCCTTGTGCAGGCGATTCTTTATAAAATAATTGCAAAGATGCAGAATCTCCAGCAAATACATGATAAAAAGGTAATGCAGAATTTCTTTTGACCATAATAGCCATTTTTTTTGCAGCACTTTTGCAGTGATGGCAGCCTGTACTAAGCACACAAATAATATGCTTACCCTTATGATAATCGAATGTTGGTGCTACATTCGCTTTGGCACTATACAAAGTACTTAAGTCTATAGGTTCTTTTACAATAGTATCTTTTTCTTGTATAAAAATAAAGTCTGGTGGAATTAATGCAAACACAGCAATAATTGGCGCTGCAAATAGTATTATTTTACTCCAAATTTCATCTTTAAATCTAAAGCAACTTAGATAATAAATAAATGCAATTAATACAATATTTTTGATAGATGCCTCCATAGGCGTCATTTCTATCACTGTGCCAAAGCAGCCACAGTTGCCACTTACACCATACACATGCATTACCCACATCAGGTACACATTAAAAAATATCAATAGCCATGCGGCCCATTTGTACAGCTGTCTATTAAAATGATAATTAAATAAAAAAAGTAAGCCAAAAATTGCTTCTAAGCAAATTAATGCTCTGCTTAGCACATTAGCCATTCCAAAGCTCATGAGATTGGTTTCTGCAAGAGCCCATTCAAAATTTTGAATGCCAATAATTTTTGTGTATGCGCTAAAAATAAATAAAGCCCCAATCAATACTGTGATTGTGTAATATAATATTTTATGAAAGGTGGTCAAAGGTATTAGTACAAATCGCAAGTTTCTGTCATGGTAACACCGTCTTGCGTAGTGGTAGTAGAATTCTTTTTGCAGTTAGCTTCTGCAGCAGATTTGGTATTTTTAATAACTGTTTCGTGCAAAGTACTATCTGGCAAACCAGGTACATTACCTGTGTATTTTACATGACATTGGCAGATAAATTCGCGAGTACACGATGTGTTCATCATCGCTATGGTAAAAAGCAAAACTGTTAATTTCTTCATACTTATTTTTAAAAGCAATCAAATATATAAAATGTTTTGAATAATACATTAATTTGCAGCCAATGCTTTTAAATAATAGTTTAGAAAATATACAATTATTGGCCAAACAAGCCGTAGAAGGCTTCATCATTGGCTTGCACAAAAGCCCTTTTCATGGGTTTAGCGTAGAGTTTGCAGAACACCGCCTATACAATGTAGGCGACAATTTGAAGCATGTAGACTGGAAAGTTTTTGGCCGCAGCGATAAACTTTTTATCAAAAAATACGAAGAAGAAACTAATCTGCGCTGCAATATGGTGCTAGATATTAGTGGCAGTATGCAATTTCCAGAAAATCCTACACATTATACCAAAATACAATTTAGCGCTATAGCTGCTGCTGCTATCATGCAAATTTTAAAAAGCCAACAAGATGCAAGCGGCCTTACTTTGTTTGATGATGCTATTACTTTTCGCAGCCCTATCAAAAGTAATAGTGTGCATTACAGTAATGTCAATAGCGAATTAGAAAAACTATTAAGTTACAAAAGCAATCAAAAAAGCACCAATACTGCACAAATTATTCATCAGATAGCAGAAAATACACACCGCAGAAGTTTGGTAGTAATATTTAGCGACATGATGGACCGCGTTGGCGAAGGCGAAGATATTTTTAATGCATTGCAACATTTGCGCTACAACAAGCACGAGGTAATTTTGTTTCATGTGGTAGATGGCAAAAAAGAATTGGAATTTGATTTTGAAAACAGGCCTTACGAATTTGTAGATTTGGAAACTGGAGCAACTGTAAAAATGAATAGCCTTGGCGCCAAAGACCATTATGTAAAAAAAATGAATGCCTACCGAGCAGATTTAGAATTGCGCTGTGGGCAGTTTGGCATAGATGTAATTAATGCTGATATCAATTTAGGATTCAATCAAATATTGATGCCATATTTTGTGAAACGGAATAAGATGATGTAAAAAATTTAATTAAAAAAATCAATCAACATGTGTACCACCTCTAACCATTTAAAACTTTGCACTTGCGCTACTTACGTAGATTTAAATTCTATAGATCATTGGGTGTTAAAGCAAGGAGATACATCTGGCTATGCAAATGCGGTAAGAGGCAGTTGTGTAATTCCAAATGACACTGTAATTTCAGCATCTGAAGATAAATTAAATGTAGAAAAATTGACGACATTATTAAATGCAAATTATTGCTTTGATATAGAAATGAATATTGCCAATGGCGATACCTTGACTATGTATTTTATTGAAAAACATAGTAAAGAAAAATTAGAATACACATTTAAATACGAATATATTAAATGGGTATTTGACAAATGGGCAAATACCCCATTTGATAGACGATATGCAAAAGGCAGCGGAATAATAGAAACAGATTAAATCTAAATTTCACACCAACTATTTTTAGATAAACTCGTCTTTTACTTATAAGCAATCAACTTATTTATTATGAAATATTTTGTACTATTTTTTTTACCTATTTGCTACACACAATTTGGATTTTGCCAAAGTATAGATTGGATGAAAAAAGCAAATCCAACAAATTTATCTATCAATAGTGTAGCTTTTAGCAATAATGGGCAAAAAGTAATTAGTGGCACAAATTGTCACCCTGCATCTATCAGAGTGCATGAAGTAAATTCTGGTACACTTAGCTGGGATTATATTGTGGACAGCAATTATATGTGTATTATGGGAGTTACATTTAGTTCTAATTCTAACTATATAGCAGCTATAGAAGAGTTTGGTAATATTTTTATTTTCGACAATACTACTGCAGTACCCACATTATACCATACAATCAATACTGGCACCTCCTACGGATTTTCTACAGCTATTTCACCATCTAATATGCATATTGCAGTTGGATGTTCTAATGGTAAATTAAAAATATATAACATTGCTAGCGGTTCTAATATTGCTAATGTAAATGCGCATACCAGTTGGGTTACTTCAGTAGCATATTCTGCAGATGGAAAATTTATTGCTACAGGCGGCAACGATGACAAGGTGAAAATATGGGACAGCTTAGGCAATTTGGTTCGTACTCTCAATGGTCATAGTAACGACATTACAAGTGTAAAATTTTCACCTAACAATCAGTTACTTGCCTCTGCATCTAAGGATGATTTAATTAAAATATGGGATGTTAACTCTGGCGCATTATTAAAGACCATTTCTGGCCATAGTAATGATGTAAATTGCATAGACATTTCACCAGATGGCAATAAAATTGTTTCTGCATCTTCTGATAGCACTTGCAAAATATGGAATATCAATACAGGTAATCTACTTAGTACATTTGGCGTAAAGGATAGTGGAGTAATTAACGCTGTAGCATGGTCTCCATTGGGCAACAAAATTGTAACCGGAAATTCATTAAGTGATTTAGTACTATGGTCTATTCCTAATGCACTATTTGTGCAAGAAAAGCCAACAGTATCAACATTAAAATTGTTTCCTAATCCAGCAAAGGATTTTATTTATTTAGATCATTCTTTGAATGTACCAAATACTAAATTTAATATTTATAACAATTGCGGGAAGGTTGTATTATCAAATAAAGAATTACAGTCTTTAAATGGCAAACTTGATATTAGCTGCATTTCTGATGGAATATATTATTTAGAAATCATTGAACAA
>CAIXQW010000051.1 GCA_903921675.1 uncultured bacterium
AAATATTCAAAATAAAGATGTAGCCATATTAGGCGGTACAACTAGCGACACAGCTACCTTAGAACTGTTTGATATTGCAGAAGGCTGTGCACAATTTGGTGCTAATTCTATCACTATTATTATTCCGTATTTTGGGTATAGTACCATGGAAAGAACAGTGCATGCAGGAGAAATTGTAAAAGCAAGAAATAGAGCATTATTATTTAGTGCCATTCCTGCTGCAAATAATAATACAAAAGTTTTGCTATTTGATCTGCATAGCGAAGGCATTCCATACTATTTTGATAGCAATGTGCGCACCAAACATGTGTATTGCAAAGATGTAATTATGGAAGCTGCAAGAGAACTTGCTGGTGAAGAATTTGTACTTGCTGCTACAGATGCTGGCCGAGCAAAATGGGTAGAAAGTTTGGCAGAAGAAATGAATGTGCAAGCAGCTTTTGTATACAAAAATAGAATAAGTGGAGATGCAACTAGCATTACAGGAATTAATGCAGATGTAGCTAGTAAAAAAGTAGTGATTTATGATGATATGATTCGTACAGGAGGCTCGCTAATGCAAGCTGCCGAGCAATATAAAAACAAAGGAGCAAGCGAAATATTTGTAATTACTACGCATGGCTTATTTACAAATAACGCGTTGGATAAAATTGCAAAGCAAGGGATTATTCAAAAAGTGGTTTGTACAGATTCACACAGCAATGTAAATGAAATACAACACCCAATTTTAACTGTAAAATCTATCGCTTCTGTGATAGTAAAACAATTGATAGATTAGAATGGAAGTTCGATTGATACAAAATTCTGAATTAGATAAATTGTATGCTTTACGGCACGCTGTTTTGCGTGTGCCATTGGGTTTAAATTTGTACGACGAAGATTTTATTAGAGAAGCAAATTGGATTAAAATAGGAGCTTTTTCTGGGGATGATTTAATTGGCTGTGTTATGCTTTCGGCATTGCAAAATAATGTCATACAGCTTAGGCAAATGGCTGTGGATAAAGGCTTTCAGCGTAAGGGTGTAGGTAGAAAAATAGTAGAATTTGCAGAGCAATGGTGCAAAGAAAATGCTATTGTAAAAATAGAATTACATGCCAGAGAGGCCGCAATGCAATTTTATTTACAATTGAATTATGTATGTATTGGGGATGTGTATATAGAAGTTGGTATTCCGCATTATACAATGGATAAAATGCTATCATTTACAAACCTACTTTAATAGTTTCACTTACTGTTTTGCCATTCTTTTTGCCACTAATTTTATAATGGATTGCTGTACAATAAACACTACAAGGTGCATCCGTATAATTATTCGTATTTGCTAATTCTTTCTTTAAAGCTTCTAATTCTTTTCTGCTTTTGCCTGCTTTGCGCAATGCTCTATCCGCTGCTAGTAATATACTTTTAGCATCAATATTTTTGTACTTAATAATTTCATCATTTGCACTTAAAAAAAGATTCGCATTTGGCGCTAAATTTTTCCATTCATTGGCAAATTCTGGCAAATCATCTAGTACATAACTTTCTGTACCTTTTACCATTTTTACTCTTGTAAAAAATCGTTGTTGCACGCTAGGTTCGGATATGCCATTTACTTGTATTTGCACACCATTTAATGTACTGAAATTTGGCACAATATAATGATTGCCACTTTGATTCATTAAAATCCCAAAAGTGACTTTAAATTCTTTGCACTCAATGTTTGTGCCTGTAACAGAATTGTTTTCTGAATTTGCTAAAGTATTTGCTTCTTTGGCGCTATCTACTTTTTGAATAATTTTACTTACCTCTTGCTTGGTGCTTACATTCGCTTTTGGTGTAATATCATCTACAATATTACCTAAGTACTGACTATCTTTTTCCAGAATTATCATACTTGAGTCATTCATATTTATCTTTCTAGAACCACTTTTTGGAACTCCATTTGTACAAGAAAATCCAACGAGTGAGAGTAGGCAAATTATATAAATAATATTTTTCATAGTTGTACTTTTTAATAATTTAATCGCGCAATCTGTCTATACTTTTTATTAATTTTTCATCTGCATTAATACCACTCCATGCCATTAAAAATAATAATGCACTTCCTACGGGCAATGCTATTCCAAAACTTAATACATAATTATCAGCTTTATTATTTGCTAAAATAAATTCATAAATACCCAAAACAATTGAGGATACAAAACCTAATAAGCAAATCATTTTTTGCAGACCTCTATTTTTAAATAAAAATATACCAAAGCCAGCTAAAGCAATACTTACAGCTACTATGATGGTTAATATAAAATTGAAGTTAGCTTTCATATCAATTGTTACGACAGCACTTTCTGTAGGTGCAGCATGTGCTTGGTGACCAAATGGTATATAAATACTGAATACCATAAAAATTATACTTAATAAAAGCCAAATGGTTTGTTTGCGTTGAATCATATCTGTTATTTCTAAAATATTTGGTGCTGCAAGATAATTAAAAGTTTGACATGTTTTTGGATTAAGACCTATATAAAAAAAATCTCTCTTACTTTCTGAATTTATGCCAAGTTGTTGGTTTTATGATTGAAAATAATACCATCTCCTGCTGCAATTGAGTTTTCTGTTGTAAATTGCCCAACTATATTATATATATGACAAAGCTGAATAGAAAATCGGATGCATTAGAGTATCATGCAAAAGGAAGACCAGGTAAAATAGAAGTACAACCAACCAAAGAAACCAAAACCCAACGCGACCTAGCCTTGGCCTATAGCCCAGGTGTGGCTGAGCCGTGTTTGGAAATTGCTAAAAATATTGAAGATGTTTATAAATACACAGCCAAAGGAAATTTGGTTGCTGTAATTAGTAATGGCACTGCAGTACTTGGTCTTGGCGATATTGGCCCAGAAGCTAGTAAACCAGTAATGGAAGGTAAAGGTTTGTTGTTTAAAATTTATGCAGATATAGATGTATTTGATATAGAAATTAATACACGTGATACAGAAGAATTTATAAAAGTTGTAAAAGCTTTAGAGCCAACTTTTGGAGGCATCAACCTAGAAGACATTAAGGCGCCAGAGTGTTTTGAAATAGAAACGCGTTTAAAAAAGGAAATGAATATTCCTGTAATGCACGATGATCAGCATGGTACTGCTATTATTTCTGGAGCAGCATTATTAAATAGCTTAGAGATTGTAAAAAAAGATATTACAAAAGCAAAGTTTGTAATTAGTGGTGCAGGCGCCAGTGCAATGGCTTGTTGCAAAATTTATTTAGCATTGGGTGCCAAGGTAGAAAACATGATTATGTTTGATAGCAAAGGCGCCATTACTAATGATAGAAAAGATCTGGATGTAAGTAAAAAAATGTTTGCAACTAAAAAAAGACCAAAAGATTTGTTGGAAGCTATGAAGGGTGCTGATGTATTTATTGGTTTAAGCAAAGGGAATGTGTTGAATGCAAATCATTTAAAAGGCATGGCAAAAAAACCAATTGTTTTTGCATTGGCCAATCCTACGCCAGAAATAGATTATGATTTGGCGATTAAAACCAGACCAGATATCATCATGGCTACTGGTCGAAGCGATTATCCAAACCAAGTAAATAATGTATTGGGATTCCCTTATATATTTAGAGGAGCATTGGATGTGCGCGCTACGCAAATAAACGAAGCTATGAAATTGGCTGCTGTAAAAGCTTTAGCAGAATTGGCTAAAAAGCCTGTGCCAGATATTGTAAATATTACCTACAAAGAAAAAAACTTGGTGTTTGGTGCAGATTATATCATACCAAAACCAATGGATCCGCGCTTGATTAGCACCGTAAGTTTGGCAGTTGCAAAAGCAGCTGTAAAAAGCAAAGTGGCTAAAAAACCAATTACAGATTGGGCTGCTTACGAATTAGAATTAGAAAAAAAATTAGGTGAAGATGATAATGTATTGCGCAATATTATTGCAAAAGCAAAATCTAAACCTCAGCGTGTTGTATTTGCAGAAGGCGAAAATTTAAAAATAATTAAAGCTGCACAATTAGTATTAGACGAAGGAATTGCAAAGCCAATATTACTTGGTAAAGAAACGAAAATTAGAGAAATAGCCAAAGAGAATTTAATAGAATTAGAAGGTGTAGAAATAATAGACCCAAGAACAGAAGCAATGGAAAAAACGCGTTGCGATTTTGGCGAAAAATTATTTGAGAAAAGAAAACGCAGAGGCTTTAATTTGTTTGAAAGCAAAAAAATAATGCGAGAAAGAAATTACTTTGGCTGTATGATGGTGGAAACAGGAATGGCGGATGCATTAATAAGTGGTCTTAGTCGTAATTATCCAGATACATTGCGACCAGCTATAGAAATAATTGGTTTGGAAAAAGGAGTACAAAAAATAGCAGGTATGTATATGATGCTAACAAAGCGCGGGCCTGTATTTTTTGCAGATACTACTGTAAACGAAAATCCTACAGCAGCAGATATTGTAGAAATTACAAAGCTTACTAGCAACGAAGTTCGTAATCTAAATATCAAACCGCGCATTGCAATGCTTAGCTATAGCAACTTTGGTAGCAGCACTTTGCCTGATGCTAAAAAAATGAGTGAGGCTGTAGAAATTTTACATCGCGATTATCCAAGTTTGGTAGTAGATGGCGAAATTCAAGGTGCATTGGCTTTCAATCAGGAGTTATTAAAAGAAAATTATCCGTTTAGTAATTTGGTGAAAGAAAATCCAAATGTGTTGATTTTCCCGAATCTAAGTTCTGGTAATATTGCTTATCATTTATTAATGGAATTGGGTGGGGCAGAAGCTGTAGGACCAATTTTGATGGGTATGAATAAAAGTGTGCATGTATTGCAATTGGGTAGCAGCGTAAGACAAATCGTAAATATGGTGGCTATATCTGTGGTAGATGCGCAAGTGAAAAAGAAGAAATAAAGAAAGTTTAAGGTTTAAAGTTTGAGGTTCAAAGATTAAAGCAAAAAAAAATCAAATAAAAAATATTTTAGAATGAGAAGTAAATTGCAAATTACAGAATTCATTATTCACTAATCACTATTCACTAAATAATGAAACTATTATCGCATATCGGCAGATATTTACAAATGCTTGGCGGCATGTTTGCTAGGCCAGAAAACATGCGTGTGTATGGGAAAGAATTTTTTCATCAATGCAATGAAATAGGCATTGGTAGCATGTGGATTGTAATTATTATTAGTTTGTTTTTAGGTGCAGTAACTACAGTGCAAACAGCGTATCAGTTGGTTAGTCCATTGGTAGCAAAATATGTAATTGCACAAATTATTCGTGATAGTAGTTTTTTAGAATTATCGCCAACCATTGTGTGTATTGTATTAGCAGGAGTTGTTGGTAGTAAAATAGCAAGCGAATTAGGCAACATGCGTGTAAGCGAGCAAATAGATGCTTTAGAAATAATGGGAATCAATTCTAAAACATTTTTAATAATGCCAAAAATTTTAGCTGCATTTATTGTAATACCATCATTAGTTATATTGAGTATGTTTCTTACTGTTTGGGGTGGCTATATGGCTGGCACCATGACAGGGATTATTACTGATGCGCAATTTCATCAAGGATTAATTAAAGATTTTCTAACTTTTAATATTGTATTTGGTATCATCAAGGCATTTACTTTTGCATTTATTATTACTAGTATTTCTGCATACTTTGGATATAACGTGCAAGGTGGTTCTTTAGAAATTGGTAGAGCATCTACCACAAGTGTAATTGTAAGTTGCGTATTAATTTTATTTGCAGATTATGGCCTTGCCGCATTATTATTGACAAAATGATAAAAGTAAATAACATATCAAAATCCTTTGGCGATAAAAAAGTATTGCAAGACGTGTCTTGCGAATTTCAGTCTGGCAAAGTAAATTTAATTATAGGTACTAGTGGAAGCGGCAAAACTGTTTTTATGAAATGCTTAATAGGATTGTATGCTGCAGATGCTGGAGAAATTTTATATAGCGGCGTCAACTTTGGGCAAATGGATGATAAAGATAGAAAAGATATTCGCCAACAAATAGGCATGTTGTTTCAGGGTAGTGCATTGTTTGATAGTATGACGGTAGAGCAGAATATAATGTTTCCGTTAGATATGTTTACCAAACAATCTATTACTGATAAACGTAAAAGAGTAAATGAAGTTTTGGCGCGTGTAAACCTTGTAGATGCCAATAAAAAATATCCTTCAGAAATTAGTGGAGGTATGAAAAAACGTGTGGCATTAGCAAGGGCAATTGTATTGAATCCTAAATATTTATTTTGCGATGAACCAAACTCTGGCTTAGACCCACAAACAAGCTTGGTGATAGATAAATTAATTACAGAAATTACTAAAGAAAATAATATTACCACTGTTGTAAACACGCATGATATGAATACTGTGCTAGAAAGCGGCGACCATATTGTGTACCTGCATCAAGGCCTAAAAGAGTGGGAAGGTAATAATAAAGATATTATCCATAGCACCAATCAGCGCTTGAATGATTTTATTTTTGCAAGCCAATTTATGAAAGATGCCAAGGCAAAACAAATGGAAGAAGAAATGAAGAAGCGAGTTTAATTTTCTGCCTTAAATTTCATTACACCATTCATTCAGGCTATACTATCTTTTTTAAAATAATCGCAATGCCCACTATTATATTTGTTTAAGTAATTTTTCGGCTTGATATTTTTTTTTACAATTACTAAATTTTGTTTGTAGTATATACTTTTTAGATATACCTTTGTTGAAATAGTGAATTATGAAAACTTTATCATTAAAACTTGATGACAATATATTTATTGAAACAGAGGATATTACTGCAAAATTAAATTTGGCAAGAAATAGATATATCAATGAAGCAGTAAGTATTTATAATCGTGTAAATAAGAAAAGGTTATTGAAAAAACAGCTTCTAAAAGAATCTAAACTTGTAAGTACAGATTCTATGAATGTATTACATGAATTTGAAAAATTGATGGATGAAAATTAAGCAATTTGATATTTGGTTGGCAGATTTGAATCCTAAAAAAGGTACTGAACCTGGAAAAATAAGACCAGTAGTTATTGTGCAAACAGATTTGCTAAATGAAACACATTTATCTACTATTATTTGCCCTATTACAACAAATGTAATACCAGAAGCAGAATTGCTAAGAGTACATTTGAATAAATCACAGCTTGATAAATTAAGTGATATTTCGGTTGATCAAATTAGATCAATTGACAATAAACGCTTAATAAAAAAAGTAGGTAAATTAACTGATAGTCAAATTATAAAATTAAAAGAGAATATTAGAGTAATTTTAGATTTAGATTCTTTTTAATTTACAGTAATCTTTTTTGTAATTACAGTGCCTTGTGCATTTTTTATTTTTACAATATAATTGCCAGTAGTCAATTGTGTATTTATTGCTACAATGCCTAAATTAGCTTTGCGCTGTTGTGCATACAAAACTCTACCTAATACATCTACTACTTCTATATACAATACATCATTATAAGTAGCATCTAGGCAATCTATTGTAAACTTTCCAGCACTAGGATTTAGCTAAATAATGGTAATTGATAATATTTTAATTGCAAGTTTCATATGTGTTTTGAAGTGAGATTTTTGAATCGATTAGTTATTGCCGAAAAGTATATTTTATTAAAACTAAAATTCAGTTATTATTTATGTTATTTAAGACTAAGAATTTATTAGTAAAACTAAATTATTCAATTGAATTTGAGCATAAATATTTGAAAAATTATTCAAGATCTTGAATGCTTATTAATATCTTGAATATGAAACATTTATCGCCTAATTTGTATACAATATGCTTTATAACCATCTATTAGGCACGAAACGCTTTTTTTTGCCTTATATTTGCACAAATTTTCTAAGATACTAGATGAAATTATCACAATTTAAGTACGATTTACCCGCAAACCTTATTGCTCAAACCCCAGCCAAAAACCGCGAAGACGCCAAAATGTTAGTTGTTCATAAGGACACTGGCAAAATGGAACACAAGCATTTCAGAGATATTCTGGATTATTTTAACGATAGAGATGTGTTTTTGGTAAATAATACCAAGGTGTTTCCTGCAAGATTGTATGGCAGAAAAGAAAAAACTGGTGCACAAATAGAAGTATTTCTTTTGCGCGAATTAAATAAGCCAAATCGCTTGTGGGATGTAATTGTAGAGCCAGCTCGTAAAATACGTGTAGGTAATAAATTATATTTTGGAGAAGATAATAGCCTAGTAGCAGAAGTAGTAGATAATACAACTAGCCGAGGTAGAACCATTCGCTTTCTATGGGATGGCGAACCAGAAGAATTTAAAAAAGTATTAGATGGCTTAGGAGAAACTCCATTGCCTCGTTACATAAAACGCGAACCTACCGAAGAAGATAAAGAACGCTTCCAAACTGTGTATGCAAAAATAGAAGGTGCAGTAGCACCTCCAACAGCTGGTATGCATTTTTCTAGAGAGTTAATCAAGCGTGCAGAAATTCATGGTATTCGTTTCGCAGAAGTAACTTTGCATACAAGCCTTGGTACCTACAGGCCTATTGAAGTTGAAGATTTAAGTAAACACAAAATGGATGCTGAATACTTTAAAGTAGATGATTATGCTGCTAACTTGGTGAACAAAGCGAAAGAAAATGGTCGCCGTGTATGTGGTATTGGTACTACAAGTGTGCGCGCTGTAGAAGCTAGCACTACAAGTACAGGATTGTTAAAGCCGCAAGAAGGTTGGACTAATATGTTTATTCATCCGCCTTACGATTTTCAGATTTGCGATAGTTTAGTTACAAATTTCCATTTGCCAAAAACTAGTTTGTTTGTAATGACATGCGCATTTATGGGCTTCGATTTAACTTTAGAAGCTTACGAAGTAGCTATCAAAAACAAATACCGTTTCTTTGGATATGGCGATTGTATGTTGATTATCTAAACTAAAATAAAAACAATATTTATAAAAGCAGATTGATTTTTCAGTCTGCTTTTTTTATTAGGAAAATCAACATGAGGAACAAGTGTTAGATTTTTCAATCCCTATACAGAAGTTACATTAGGCACAGGTGCTGACTTGTGCCGATTGTAACATTGGCAGGCACGAGGCCATGGGAAGGGTTAATAGCTCGCAGTTCTGCTGCGATTCCTATTTTGTTTCTATCCCGAATAAAAATGTCGGGACTACTTTGGGTTCATGCCCTGTGATTTCCAAACAATCAAACTGTCTTGTTTGTAAGTATAGAAATTCTCCATAGGTACAATTGCCCCGAAAAATTCAGGCATCTTTTTAAATTGTTGGTTTTGAGTTGTAGAAATGGAATCTAGGATTGGTATAATCCAATTGGTATTTCTGTCGGATGATACAATTAAAACAAATGGACCTTTAACCTTGAAAATTGTATTCAAATTTGCTAAAACCGCAGTGTCTTTATAATTACTTGGTAAATTTTCTTTTTGGCTCCACTCGTAATATCTGTTTGCATTTCCAGTTTTTAAATTAATAATTGGTAAACCCAGGTAAGCAGATGGGCTACTAATACTCATTTCTCCATAGCCAACAATATTTTTTTGTGTAGGAAAATTTTCTTTAATAAATGTGCATGTTTTTGGAGCCATCGTAAATGGATGCTTGATGTCTAATAGGTATAAACGAATTCCCCAAAATGCTTGTACAGCCAGTAATGGCACCAATAGATAATTAGATAGGCTGGTTTTGATAGATTTTTTATCTAACCAAATAGCAACTAAATAAATAATAAAATTAAAGCCAAGATGCCTAGGTGTGATAGCTGTAATTTGCAAATTGATATACGATAAACCAATTAGTGCCACGAAGGTGGATAGCCTAATGAAATTATTTTTGATTGTGTAAAATATCAGGATTAAGATTAATGTAAAAAATACTACAGTTAACCATTGCGGAAAAAAATACAAATAGCACCATTGGTTGTAATGGTATGTGTGATGTGTAACAAAAGCATAATCAAAAAAACGAATAAAGTGTGCCCAATCAAAAGCTACCATTGCAAATGGGCTATGATAGGCGGCTGTGGCATCTATAGGCTGCTGTATAGATAAATATAAAATAATAAAATTAAGCATACCGAACAGCGCAAAAATTATTTTCTTTGTGGCAGAAAGAGGAAAGGTAAAAAAATAATATCCGCCAAGCAGCAATGCTACAGCAGCACTATAAGCCTCTAACTGGCAAAGTATCGTAAATAAAATGATGGAATAAATTAAAGTGAGTTTTTGAGTGGTTATTAGATAGGTGTATAAAAAAATAAAAAATAAACAAATACCATAAACTCTATTGATAACGGTGTATTCCCAAATAAAGTAAACACTAAATATCAATAAAAATTTTACGATTAATTGAAAATTGCTTTTGACTAATAATAAATACATAGCACCAACAGAAAATACTAGATGGAATAATTGTATTGCTATATTGCTATGCGAAACAAGATTTACAATGTATAACATCAGAAAGTACAAATACGGATGTCCTTCGTAATCGCGTAATACAAATAATTCTATAGGGTTTTTTGCACAGCGAGCTATACCTACTGCTTGCCATTCGTCAAGCCACATCTCGTGATGAAGCTTTCCATAAAAAATAAGTATAGATGATAATAAAAATAAAGCCCAGCAAATTTTGTTGTAGTGTTTGGTAAAAAAAAATGTGTTGGATTGGCTTTGTAAATGATTCATTTATTGTTTATTCATTTTTCAATTCGTAAATATAAACATTATTGTAATAGAATTTGTAATTTACACCCATGCAGCAATACGCCATTATCGTAGCAGGAGGAACTGGTACACGCATGAATAATGCAATGCCAAAACAATTTTTGCCTTTGCAAAATAAACCTATTTTGTATTATAGTATCCATGCCTTTGTGAGGGTTTTTCCAGATATACATATTGTGCTGGTAATGCACAAAGATTATATCAAAAATGTTCATGCTATATTAATTCAATTTAAAGATAGAATAGATTTGCAAATTGTAGAAGGAGGAACTACAAGATTTGATAGTGTGAAAAACGGTTTGGCTTGTGTGCCAGACAATGAAGAAAGTATTGTATATGTGCATGATGCTGCAAGGCCATTTATTAATACACAATTGCTGCAAAGCTTACAAAAAGATTGTATTGCTAATGGTAATGCAATACCTGTAATGCCTATCAATGAAAGTGTAAGAATGCAAACATCTGCCACACAATCTGCTGCGGTAGATAGAAGCCAATTAAGACTTGTGCAAACGCCGCAAGTATTTAAAAGTATAATATTGAAAAAAGCATTTCTGCAAAATTATCAAGCCGCATTTACAGACGAAGCCACAGTATGCGAACTAGATGGCGCAACTATTTTTTTATCAAAAGGCATAGAAGAAAATATTAAAATCACGACACCAAATCAATTGTTATTGGCTGAAAGGATGATGCTTACTTGGGAAGTAGACTAGCGAATATTATGCATCGTAATATTATTGATCAACACAGAAAATGTAATTTGGTTTTTCCATTTATCTTTTTTGCTAAATGTGCTTGAAAAATAATCGCGGTATTCTTTGCTCATAAAAATTGGAAAGTTGCATTGCAGTCTATCATTAAATAATGAAACTTGCACACCGGCATCAAACAAACATTGCATTTTTGTAGTTTGCAAATCTGCTTGGGTTTTATAAGCCATAAAATCTACAAATGGTCTAAGCGTTATTGGTAGTTTGATAGGCAAATCACTTTTTACATTAATAGCCATCATCCAATTATCACTCATGCCAATCCTATTGCCAAGTTTGTAGGTAGTTAGCTTCATTCCTCCTTCTTGCTCTGTCAATTGTTGCGTAATGGCTTTTTCAAAACTGCTTCTGCCAATGTAATAATTGCTGAATGTATAATCATTCTCTGCAGTATGCGTGCTAGCTAAGCGGTAGTCATAAGCATCATATTTATTACTTGCAAAGTTGAAAAATTTACCAATAAATATCCTTGTATGCAATGCTTTGTTAGGTTTATTGTAATGCATTTTCATTTTTCCTTCTACAGTCAATTTGCCAAACAACTGATTGCCTTGCACCATAGCTGTGTATTCAAATGGATTTAATACTCTTTTGTTTTGTCTGTGGAATTTTATTTCTGTAAAATTAGTTTGCTGATAGCTGTTTACACTTGGTCTGTACAAACTATCTATAGCAGATAATGTATATCTAAAATCGTTTTTCCAAATTAAAAATTCTTTTACTTGCAAAGTAGTTGTAATGTTTTTAGTAGGTTGATGATTGGCAAATAAAATTGTTGCTTGCGGCACTATTCTTTGGTAATGCGCAAATATTCTTTTGTCGATATTTAATTTAGAATTATCATAGGCATATTGACTAGCGGTTACATCAATCGTTATACGCTTAATATTTTTATTAATAAAAAACGCATAACTCAAGCCTCCCATGCCTTCTAATGTTTTGCTAAATAAACCAAATTGAGGTGTAGCATAAAACTGAAAACGTTGCGGATAATTATTACTATTATGAAAAACAATGCCAGCTAAAAAACCATTGTAATAGTTGTATCCAAAACTTGGGTGCAAAAATAATTGATGCGTGGGATTGTAAAATAAACTCTTTATGGGATTTAGATTTAACTTCATTCTTCCTTTCTTCCAAAGACCTTTACCATAATAAATATTGTTTCTAATATTTACATCCATTGTTCTTTGTTGTCCATCTATTACTATGTTATCGAATGCTATTTTGGGTAAAATCACAGCTGCATTTTTTTCGAAAGGTGCTATAACTGATGTATGCACTATAGAATCATTGCGAAAAATATCTACACTTACTGGCGATTTAGTGCCTGTGATATTTTTAATATTTACTTGAATATTCTTATCTGTAATTTTTACTTTTTTAAATTTAAAATCTAAAATATTATTGTTAGGAAGCATGCCATCAAATAACCAAGCCACATCTTTTGTGGTATTTTCTTCTACCACTTTTCTAAAATCGGCAGGGTAGGGGTGTTTGAAATGCCATTGTGTATAGTAGGATTGCATACATTTTTTAAAGTCATCTTCCCCAATATATTGCTCTAATTGTGCAAGCAGAGATACTGTTTTATAGTACATCATATTGCCATAATTATTGCTACTAAACTCAATACTTTTTGTGCAAACTGGCTGTGCATCGCCAGTTTTTAATGCACTTAATGCTCCTGTAGTATATGTAAATGGAGAAATTTTAGTCCCATCATAATTTGTGTCTAGGCTATGAATATAATATTCCGCTTTTTTTTCTATAAAAGTATTGAAGCCTTCATCCATAAATCCATTATCTCTTTCATTGCTTCCTAATATTCCTTGAAACCAATTGTGTCCAACTTCATGTACAATTACTTCTTCTAAAAAATCTTTGCTTTGTAGATTGCCTATTACCGTAATCATTGGATATTCCATGCCAGCACCTGCTAGTAAACCGCCATCTACAGCACTTGCAGATGCATAAGGGTAATTGCCAACCTGACTGCTATAATACGCTAAAGACTGATTAATGGTTTTGCATTTGCCATGCCAGATGTTATAGTTTTTAGGTAAATAATAAATATAAGATGCTACTTTTTTACCAGCAATATCCACCTCGCTTTTTTCTACTAAAAATCGTTTATCTGCAAACCATGCAAAGTCGTGAATATTATTTTGAATAAATGTAAGTGTTTTGGTTGCTGCAATTGTATCTGAAAAATGTTGTAAACTCGCTGGCAAAATTTGTTGAAGTACCAATTTTATTGAATCTGTTTTTTCTGTAACAGAATCAGTACTTTTAATTCTTTCTGCCAAAAACATTTTTTCGCTTTCATTTTGTAATTCGCCTGTAGCAGCAACTATATAATTTTCGGGAACAGTAATGTTTACCGTAAATTTTCCAAACTCACTATAAAATTCTCCTTGGTCTAAGTATGGCATTGGGTGCCAGCCATAATTGTCATACACAGCTGGCTTTGGATACCATTGTGTAATTTGATAGTCGTTATTGCCGCTTGTACCCATGCGGCTAAAAATAGTTGGAATTTTTACAGTGAAAGGAGTGGTAATGCTAATGGTTTGATTTGGCAGCAAAGCTTTAGGCAAGTCTATCATTGCAACATCGGCTTGACCATTTACTTCGCTAACATTTACCGCTTTGCCATCTACTTTAAAAGCTAAATCTTTGATGTACCCTTTGTTTTTTGCATCGCTAAAATAAAAATTGGTATTGCCATTGGTTACTTGTTGTTTATTAAAAGCTGTTCTATCATTTTTATAAGCATTAGGCCACAAATGAAAATAAATCACACTTAAGGTGTCTGGGCTATTGTTAGTGTATTCTATTGCTAATTTGCCTTTTAGTAGGTTTAACGTATCAATTAAAGTTACATCTATTGTATAAGCTACATCTTGTTGAAAGTAAGGTTTGGCAGCTGTAGTAGCATTTTGCGAAAAGGATTTACTAAAGCAAATAACTAGCACAAGGCAAGCTATGTAGAATTGTTTCGTCATAAAAAAAATTATTTTCCTCTTCCTTGCAATATAACTAAAATGGTATAAAACATAATTTTTGTGTCTAATGCAAGGCTGCAGTTTTTAATATACAGTAAATCGTATTTCATTCTTTCTTTCATTTGATCTACATTTTCTGCATAGCCATATTTAACCATACCCCAACTTGTAAGTCCTGGTTTTACTTTATGTAAATATCTGTAATGCGGATGTGTTTGACAAATGATGTCTATAAAATGTTTGCGTTCTGGTCTTGGACCCACAAGACTCATGTCTCCTTTTAGTATATTATAAAACTGTGGAATTTCGTCTATACGCCAAGTACGCATAATTTTCCCCCATTTAGTAATCCGTGGATCATCTTCGCTACTTAATGCTGGTCCCATTTTTTCGGCATCCGCATACATGCTTCTATATTTATAAATATAAAATGGTTTTCCATGCAAGCCAATGCGCTCTTGTTTGTAAAAAATACTTCCAGTACTACTTAGCTTTACTTTTAAAGCTGCAAATAAATAGAGTGGAGATAGCAGTATCATTACAAATATACTTAACGAAATGTCTATTGCTCTTTTTATCACACGCTGCCAATCGGGCATTAGTTCTGGATAAATTTCTATCATTACAGCACCCAATACATTGTTGGTGCGTACACTGCCAGAAATAATATCATACATATCTGGAGAAATTTTAATGACAGTAGGCTTGTGGCTAAGCCTTGTCAAAATTTCTTGTAAGCGATGATGTTGCTCTGTGTCTATTGCAATAATTACTTCATCAATATTATTTTTTTCGATGATGGTTTCTATTTCGCTGATACTACCCAATTTATTCAGGTATTTACTCATACCATTTTCACCACTTTCATCTGCATACACAAATCCACTAAACGAATTGAATTTTGATTTGGTGTTTTCTGTAATTTCTTTAAAAATTTTTACCGCTTCTTTATTACCTCCTATCATTAAAGTATTAAAAGTAAATAAGCCTTTGCGTAAATGATTTTTAAAAATAGAAAGTACCACATTTCTGCCAATGCTGGTCAATAAAAACTGAATAGATAAATAAGTAAAAAATGCATTTGGATAATAGCCATAGTCGCTGGCTTTATCATTTATAACTATCAAAAAGAATATAATTAATGCACCTAAAATAGTAATTAATAAAGTTCTGTATATTTCATTCAATCTGCTTTTGCGATATGGATTGAAGTATGCACCACTGAATAAATGTAATATTATCCAGCCTAATGGAATAGCAAATACAATATTTAAAATGTCTTTATGACTAATTTTATAAAATAAATCTTGTAAGCTTAAAATATCTAAAGTGTGTTTTCTGAATATCAGAAATAGCAACCATGATATTGCTGCTGTAAAGTAATCGCTTACAATATATTTTAATATGCCTTTACGAATTAAATTCATTTACGCGGACCAATCAATTTTATATTGTCGATGTATGCATACCCTGTGCTTTGACTACTTGGTTTGTATGCAGATATGATAATGTTGTAATCTTTGGCTCTTACATTACTTACTACTTGTCCAATATCAAAATACATTTTATTCCATTTGTCTTTTGGATTTACGCCACCAACATTTACAATGGTAGAAGTGCCTGATGCAGAAGTGCAAAGTAAGTTAACTGTAATCGGCACATCGCATTGGTAATCCATTTCTAAAAAATAAACTGTATTATATGCCAAAGCTAATTTTTCTGTAATTATATTTTCGCTTTGTGTGTGATTCGCATCTAAATACATTAATCCGCACCTGTTACCGTATTTTGCATTGAATGATTTTACAATTGGCGTATCGGTATTTAAAGGAGTGAAAGAATTTCCTATTTCAAAATCTTCGTGCTGCAACATTTTCATTTCATCGAAAGATACATATTGAAAAATTGGGTAAATCTTCTTACAGGTTCCTGCAGTCCAATTGATTGGATAATTATTTAATTTGTAATATGGATATTTAGCTCTGTCGCCATTCATGCCATTTCTTAAAACCCCTGCTTGAATATCTATACTGCCAACTGTATCGCCAATGATAGGAATGTGTGCAGGAAGTTCGTAGCCGCCAAGTAAATTATTATTATAATATACCCAAACATCCGTAATTTTTTGCGAAACTTCGCCATGTAAGCTATAGTCTGTATTTTTTACAGTTACACTATCTATTTGTATAAAATAGGGTGTAGGTTCTTTGGGATTAATAATATTGCAACTACTATATCCAATTGCCAATACTGCAATGCTATATATAAAAAATAAACGTCTCATTCAATATATAAATAACGGCTATTTTCTTAAATTATTCTTCAAAAAGGTTGTTTATTTTTCGTAAAATTTCTTCTGCAATTTTAACCGCTGTACTACCTTCATCAGCCGATACAGCTGTAGGTGTATCATTGATAATTGCATCTAAAAATAAAATTAATTCATCTCTTATAGCATTAGTACTTTCTATTATAGGCATTTCTACTGTAATTGTTTTCTTAATACCATTATTTAGTTCTATTGGAAAGTCTAACATTGATGTTGGTTCGCTATCGGGTTTGATTCGTACAATTTCATTTTTCTTATTTAAAAAATCAATACTTATATACGCATCTCTTTGAAAAATCCGCATTTTACGCATGTTCTTTAAACTAATTCTGCTAGTAGTTATATTGGCTACGCAGCCATTACCAAATTCCAATCTAACATTGGCAATGTCTACAGTTTCGCTAATTACTTTTACGCCACTTGCACTTATTCTTTTTACTTCGCTATTTACAAGGCTTAGCACAATATCTAGGTCATGTATCATTAAATCAAACACCACACTTACATCTGTGCCACGCGGATTGAATTGCGCTAAGCGATGCACCTCAATAAATAAAGGGTTTTGTAAAAATGGTTTTGCAGTTACAAAAGCTGGATTGAATCTTTCTACATGGCCAACTTGACATTTTACATTTGCCTCTTGCACCATTTTAGATATTTGTTCTGCCTCTATAGATGTTTGCGCAATTGGCTTTTCTATAAATACATGTTTGCCTTTTTTAATGGCTTTAATTGCTAACTCAAAATGAAATATTGTTGGGGTAACAATATCTATCGCATCGCAAGCATCAATCAATTCATCTTCATTTTCAAAACGTATGATTCCAAATTTTTCTATTGCTAAATTAGCATTTTCGTTATTAGGGTCAAAAAAACCAATCACTTGTGCAGTGCTAATGTTTAATAATTGTTCAATATGAATTTTCCCTAAATGTCCAGCACCAAGCACGCCTATCTTTACCATAATTTTTCGTATAATTGTTTATACTATTTTAATTATTCTAATTTGAATTTAATAATTGTGTAAAGCTAAGTCAAATTAGCATTTTCTGCAAAGCTGTAATAACCATTGTTAGTAATTATGATATGGTCTGTGAATAAGATATCAAAAATTTTACAAGCATCCTTTATTCGTTGCGTAAGTTGAATGTCTTGAAAGCTTGGTTCCATACTGCCACTTGGATGATTGTGTGCAATAGCCAATTGAGATGCACCATGGTCTACACATCTTTTCATGATTATTTTTACATCTACCACCGTAGCATGTATGCCTCCCATACTTATTTTTTCGTAGCCAATTAATGTTGCATTTCGTTTAAAAAACATGGCATAAAATTCTTCAATTGGTTTGTCTTCTAATAATGGCTTCATCAATTCTACATAATCTGTCCAGCGCTTGTATTGCTTGGTATTGTTGGTTTTGCTTTGCGATTTTCTTCTGCCCAATTCCAAGGCTACTAATATAGTTGTAGCTTTTACAGGACCTATGCCCTTCGTAATTTTACTTAGTTCTTTAATACTTTTTCTTGCAAGAATATCTAAATCTTTCTTGCAATTGTTCAGTAATTCTTGCGCAACATCTAATGCCGATTTATTAGTCGTTCCATTACCTATCAATATAGCAATCAATTCAGCATCGCTAAGACTTTCAAGCCCTTTTAGCATAGCTTTTTCACGAGGTCTATCATCTATAGCCCATTGGGTAATTGGAATATGTTTGGATGTTTTATCCATTAGCTTAGTACAAAGCTAAGAGTTGTTGATGAATTTGCATCACTTGTGGCAGCAATAATTTATCAGGTTCATTTGTTATTGTAAAATGATAGAATTTGCTTTTTAATTCATCAGGCATTTGTTTATTGATCCTATCAATTGCTTCTTGCGTTGAGCAGTTGTCTCTAACAATAATGCGGTGCAAACGTATAGGCATTGCCGAAGTAACGCCAATGATATAATCTAATTTTGTATAGTTGCTACTTTCTATTAGTAATGCAGATTCTCGAATTGCATATTTGCTATTTTGATGTCTTTGCCAATCTTCTATAGCTGCAAATACAAAAGGATGAACAATTCTATTTAATAATGTTGTTTTTTCTGCACTACTAAATGCTCTAGCTGCTAATAGCTTTTTGTTTAAAATATTATTGTCAAAAATATTTTCGCCAAAAGCATCTTTTATTTTTTGTTGCAGAAACGCATTGCTAAGATATAATTGTTTAGTCAATTCATCTGTATTTAATACAGGCACTCCAAGGCTTTGAAATATTTTGCATACCGTACTTTTACCAGTACCCATGCCTCCTGTAATGCCTATTTGTAGCATAGCTATACTAATTATTTTGCAGCAATTCCTTCTTGCTTTTTGCGATAAGCCATTGTCATTTCCATGCTAATCGAACTTGCTTCAATAATCATATAACTATTTCTTTCGCCTTCCATCAAGTATGTACCATCGTCATTTTTTTTAGAAATTTTACCATGGATTCCACCAATCGTAATTATTCTATCGCCCGTATTAATATCTTCACCAAATTTCTTTTGCTCTTTTTGTTTTTTGGCTTGTGGTCGCAACATAAAAAAGTATAAGATTGCTACAAATCCTAAAAGAAAAATTGGTTCAAAACCACCAGTTTTCCCACCGGCACCCATCATTAAATAAATTGTTTGCATATTATTTTATTGTTTATTTTATTTGCGGTTGATTATTTACTATTTACTATAGCTGTAATTCTAATTCTCATTTCGCTAGGATTGCCATTAGTGATGATGTTTACAGCTTTATCTACAGCATCGTGCTTGCCAGTACTATTGAATTTTACTTTCATGATACCTTTTTCTCCTGAGGCAATTGGCTCTCTTTTGAAATCGGGCACTGTGCATCCACAAGTGCTTTTTGCTTCATTGATTAATAAATCAGACTTTCCTGCATTTATATATTCAAAATCGTATTCCACTACATCTCCTTCTTTTAAATTGCCAAAGTCGTGCACTGTATCTGTAAATACTAATTTACCTAAATTATTAATTTCTAATGTAGCTCCATTTTCTGTCCTAGGATTGTTGATAGCGCTTACAGGAATTAAATTTTTATCTTCTGCAGAAATGGAGGTGCTAGTATTGGATTTACATGATTGTAAACCAATCAAACTGACACAAATTGAAATGAAAATATAATGTTTCATGCTGCTAAATTTCAAAATTAAGCTTTTTTATTTGGTCTGTCTTGTTTTTTGATTTTATTTTCGGCTATTAATTCTTTATGGATTTTATCTAAAACACCATTTACAAACTGCCCACTTTGCAATGTGCTGTAACCTTTTGCAAGATCTATATATTCATTTATGGTTACTTTAGTTGGAATATTGGGGAAGTACAACAATTCTGTAATACCCATTTGCAAAATAATTAAATCCATCATGGCAATTCTATCTGCTTCCCAATTGATAAGCTTTGGCTCTATTAATTCCATGGTTGTTTGCTGCTTTTCTAAAAAAGTTTCCAACAATTCCATGCCAAATTCTAATTTGTCTTTTGGCACCAATTCATCAAATTGAATATCCTTAATATATCCAAAATGACTTGCTACCCATTCATCAGTAATAATTTTATCTTCTTCAAAATTGATAAATAAATCTTCTAACAAAGACTGCGTGTCTTCATTTGTACTAATCATTTGCAATAAAAAACGAAAGAAGTTTTTGTCTTCATCTAAGGATCTAGTTTCTGTCGAAACATAGGTTTTGTATTCTGGAGTTTCTAATAATAATTTGTAAAACGACTTTACTACATCATTGTCGCTCCATCTACCAGCCAATTT
Source organism: uncultured bacterium (assembly GCA_903921675.1). GTDB lineage: Bacteria > Bacteroidota > Bacteroidia > Chitinophagales > Chitinophagaceae > CAIXQW01. Next base: position 20,658 of record CAIXQW010000051.1, read on the forward strand.
TGCTTCATTTACAATTTTGTTGAATGAAGCATTCTCTATCATTTGTGTAACAAAAATATTTTGTGAAGGTTTGATACTTACATTTAAATCTGCTACGGTTGGTAAATGTTTCGAACTTTTAGTATTAGCATTAATAATGCTGTATTCGCAAATGCTTTTGGCTAATAATAAATTAGCAACTGCTAATTGTGTGGTTTGCTCATAGTTGGTATTCAACAATTTCTTTGCCTCTGGAAACGAATTATTGTCTGATGAATTTAGCAAAGCATATATGCTTTGCATAGTTTTTATCCTTATGTTTCTTCTACTTATCATACTAAAGAGCTTGATTGGCGCAAAGGTAATATAAATATATTTGTAATACGAAACTAGTATGCTTCAAATCAACTGATTTTTATGATTATTCAAAACTAATTAGGATAATTAAAAATATTGTCAAATTCTAAAATCTATTGCCTTAATTTAAAATCACTCGTATATTGCACAGCAAATGACAACAAATAAATTATTAATAGCAATAGGTATAAGCATTGCAGCATTTTCTTGCAAAAATTCCACGGAAAAACTGCCTAATGAATTTGCCGATGCAACTATACATTTTAGTATTCGTTACCCTGCCAATTGGAAATTTGACAGTACAAATTATTCTATGCGCGAAGAGTTAGCAGGTGGCGGAGATGATTTTCAAGAGAAAATAGTACTTGGCTACGAAAAAATGCCTGCAAAATTGGATGCTAAAACTTATGCTACTAGTATGGCAACTACATACAAATTATTAGATTCTCAATTTAAGCAATTAGCAATGCAACCATTTGTGCAAAAAGATTTTGATGCTTACGAATTGCAATTTACTACGCTGCAAAACAATATGCAATACAAAAGTGCTGCTTATGTTTTAATCAAAGATTCATTTGCATTTACCATACAATGCAATGCTACAGATAAAACTTTCGAAGCACATCATCCAATATTTAAAGAAATAATCAACAGCGCAAAATATATACAATAATATGAAAATTTTATGTTTAGGAGATAGCTATACAATTGGCGAAGGAGTTCCATTTCAACAAAATTATCCGCATCAAATAGCCAGTGCTTTAGCTTCCGAAAATTATACTATAGAAGAATTGACTATTGTAGCTACTACTGGATGGACTACAGATGAATTGATTGGTCCAATGGAAATGCAAATCAAAAAAAATCATTATGATTGGGTAACACTTTTAATTGGTGTAAATAATCAATACAGAGGTAGGAGTGCGGCAGAATACAAAGTGCATTTTGCATATTTATTAAATAGAGCAATCTATTTTGCACAAGGTAATGCGCAACAAGTAATTGTATTAAGTATTCCAGATTGGGGTATGACACCATTTAATTTAGAAAGAAATAAAGTAGAAGTTAGCGCTGCAATTGATGAGTATAATGCAATTAATAAAAAGTTGGCGCTGCAAGCCAATGCTAATTATATAGATATAACACCAAGTACTAGAACCAATGCAACTAATGCAGAGTTTTTAGCAATAGATGGTTTGCATCCTAGTGGTAAAGAATATGAAATTTGGTCTAAGGAATGTGTGAAAGTGATGTTGGCAAATGTGCTTTAATTAGAAAAATCAACATGAGGCACGAATGTTAGATTTTTCAATCCCGATGCTGAGGCACAAAGCCATCGGAAGGGTTAATACCTCGCAGTTCTGCTGCGATTCCTATTTTGTTTCCAAAGTTTTACTTTGGGCTACATACCCTGTGATTGCTAACGTAGTTGGCTAAATATTTCTTCTATTTTTTGAGTAGGTAAAATTCGTTGACCTTGGATACCTTTTGCTATTAATCTATCTCCTACAAACGCTTCGTAGCTAGTAAGTATTTCTCCTTTGTCAGTAATTTCATTAAATGTAGTAACAAATTCTACTTCTTGGCCTACAAAAGCTGGTGAAATATGCCTGACAGTAATTTGCGTGCCTATCCCTTCTTCACCTGCTTCTTTCATGTCTAAAACAAATAATCTACCACACCATTCTGCATCTTTGGCAAGGCTAAATGTGCTGTATACTTCATGCACAGTACCACTTTCAAATTGTGCAATTTCAATAGGCTGTATAATTTTTTTGTAAGTTTTTATATCTCCTTTTGCAAATGGATTTTTCATTTTTATTACTTGTATTTAACGCACCAAAGTTACATCTCCTTTCAATACAATTTTTCTTTTTGAAAAGGGCAAGTAAATTCTAATAAATAAAAGTAAGTACCTATATCACAATCTATTGTTTTATATCTTCCATTCCAGCCTTTAGATAAATCTGTTGTTTCAAAAACCATTGCGCCAAATCTATTGTATAATCTCAATATGTTGTATAAATTTTAAATTGTGTTAGAAATATGACAAATTGCTATTTCACAATCAGTACAGGGATATTTACCAAATGCCTTACTTCATTTATGGTTTCTCCGTAAATATAATCTTTAAAACCTTTGTGGCCATGGGCACCCATTACTAGTAGGTCTGCATTGTTTTCATTGGTAATTCTTGCTATCTCTTTTGTTCTATTTCTAAAACCTATATGTGCAGTGGCTTGCAATCCTTTATCTATCAAAGATGCTACGTAGGTATTTAATTGTTTCGCATCCGATTCGCTTTCTGCATCGCCAGTATTTTTACCTAATATTTTAGCAGGAGCACTTTCTAAAATATGTATTAAAATATATTTAGTATTAGTATTGCCTTGTGCCAAGGCATAGCTAATTACTTTGCTATCCATATCGCTAAAATCCAATGCCATTACAATAGTATTGTTTTGTGGAACAAATATTTCCTGCAACTCTTTTTCTGAAGAGTGAATAGAATGTTTATGTGTTCCTTTGCCAATAAATGGAAAAATAATGGTTGATAATAATAGTAGTACAAATAAAATTAAACCAATTACCACCAAAGCAATTACCAAAGTATTTTTACTGGTTGTAATATATTCGTAAGCATCTCCAAATATTAATTTAAAGTTTAAAAACAAGATTAAGCCAGCAATTAAAATAGATGCACCCAGTAGCAAGGGTTTAATAGCATACTGCTTCATTTTGTTTTTATCGCTTACAAAAATAATGAGAGGAATTACAGCAAATGCCAATTGAATACTTAGTATGACTTGACTAAATACCAGCATTTCATCTACCTTATCTTCTCCCATAAAAATAATGACAAACAGCGCAGGAATAATGGCTACAGACCTTGTAATTATTCTGCGCAACCATGGATTAATTCTTATTTGCAAATAACCTTCCATTACTATTTGGCCAGCAAGTGTGCCTGTTACAGTGCTGCTTTGCCCTGCTGCAATTAATGCGATAGCAAATAATATTGGTGCTAGGGTAGAACCAACTAATGGTGTTAATAACTGATGCGCTTCTTCTATACTTGCTACTTGATGAAGGTTGTTTCTAAAAAACACACTGCCTGCTAATATTAAAATGGCAGCATTTACAAACAATGCCAAGTTCAAAGCTATTGCACTATCTATTGTATTCATCTTGATGGCTTTTCTGATGCTAGCTTCATCATCACCAATTTTTCGGGTTTGCACCAATGCACTATGCAGATACAAATTATGCGGCATTACCGTAGCGCCAATGATGCCAATTGCAATATACAATGCTCTGCTATCTGGCAAGCTAGGTTTTAGCCCTTGTATTAGCAAACCCGCATCTGGCTTGGCTATAAACAGCAATACCACAAACGATAAAAATATTACAGATATCAATCCAATAATAAATGCCTCCATGCGACGCATGCCCATCTTTTGCAAATAAAGCAGCAGAAATGTATCTAATATAGTAATGGCTACACCCCAAATTAATGGTAGGCCAAATAATAGTTTTAGTCCTATAGCCATGCCAAGCACTTCTGCAAGGTCGCATGCAGCAATTGCAATTTCTGCTAATACATACAACGGGAAATTGATAAAGCTAGGATAGGTGTCTCTATTGGCTTGCGCTAAATCTCTTTTGTACACTACACCCAATCTAGCACAAAGACTTTGCAGTATCAAAGCCATTACATTACTCATTACCAATACCCAAATTAGTTTGTAGCCATATCTGCTACCGCCTTCTATATCTGTAGCCCAATTGCCGGGGTCCATATAGCCCACACTTACCAAATAGGCAGGCCCAAAGAATGCC
>CAIXQW010000052.1 GCA_903921675.1 uncultured bacterium
CACAAAAGCTACAAGTGCGGTTACAACCTTCGCTAATTTTTAAATATGCATAATGCTGAGGTGTGCTAAGCATCCTCTCGCCTACTAACTCTGTTTTATAATCTGCTTCAAAACGCTTTAATATTTGTGGTATTTCTAATGTGCCAAAAAATCCATCTACATCAGGCATTTCAGCCTCTAAACTATCGCGATATCTTTCGCTAAGGCAACCCATCACATATACTTTATCTAGCTTACCTTGTTTTTTAAAATCTAAGTGCTCTAAAATTGTATTTACACTTTCTTCTTTGGCTTTATCTATAAATCCACAGGTGTTAATGATAGAAATATTATAATCCAACCCTTCACTTTCGTGCCCAACACTTACACCATTTGCATGTAATTGCCCACTTAGCACCTCACTATCTACCATATTTTTAGAGCATCCAAGTGTAGTTATATTAACGCGGTCTTTGGTAAGTGTTTTTGATTTCATAAATTAATAATGCTGTTATAAAATTATTTTTCTTTCAAACTAAATAAACTATCTACAAATTCTGCTTTATTGAAAATTTGTAGGTCATTCATTTTTTCGCCAATACCTATATATTTTACAGGTATTTTAAATTGGTTCGCTATGGCAAGCACTACACCACCTTTTGCAGTTCCATCCAATTTGGTAACTGCAATACTTGTAACTTCTGTAGCTGCTGTAAATTGTTTTGCTTGCTCAATAGCATTTTGCCCAGTGCTACCATCCAATACAAGCAGAACTTCATGTGGTGCATCTGGAATTACTTTTTGAATGACGCGTTTAATTTTGCTTAGTTCATCCATCAAATGGCTTTTGTTGTGCAACCTTCCTGCAGTGTCAATGATTATCACATCGCTACCTTTTGCTACACCACTATTTACAGTATCAAAGGCTACACTTGCAGGGTCGCTACCCATATCTTTTTTTACAATATCTACACTTACTCTATCTGCCCAAAGGCTCAATTGCTCTACAGCTGCAGCGCGGAAAGTATCAGCTGCACCAAGTAATACTTGCTTGCCTCTCCATTTGAAATTATTTGCTAATTTTCCAATAGTAGTTGTTTTGCCCACACCATTTACACCTACTACTAATATCACATAAGGTTTTGTGCCATTTGGTGTTTGAAAATTCTGATACTCTAAATTCGGAGCATCTGTAAGCATGTTCATTATTTCTTCTTGCAAAATAGTATTTAATTCTGCGGTACCTATATATTTATCTTTAGCTACTCTATCTTCAATGCGTTTAATAATTTCTATAGTGGTAGTAACACCTACATCAGCACCCACAAGCGCTTCTTCCAAACTATCCAATACTTCAGCATCTACTTGGCTTTTACCAGCAATAGCTTTAGTAAGTTTACTAAAAAAGCCTTGTTTGGTTTTTTCTAAACCCTCATTTAGTACTTCTTTAGCTTCTTCTTGTTCTTTATTTCTTTTAAATAGCTTATCAAAAAATCCCATTTTGTAGATTGAAAATTGTTATAAATGAAAAAAAGCTGCTCGCACAAATTGTCAGAACAGCTTTTAGAAAGTTGAAATTGTAAAAATTATTTTGCTTTCAAGAAATCATTTACTTTATCCTTGTAAATAATTTGCTCCTTAAAAGTATATGCACCTGTTTTAGGGCTACGCACAGCGCGGATTACTTTAGTCCAGTTTTTAGACTCTAATGCTGCTTTTGGATCTTTCTTTTGTGCGGTTTTTGCTGCTTTTGCCATTGTATATTATTTTTTAATTTTTCACACGTTGCAAATTGTGTGGAGGTTTGTAAATGTGTTCACTTTTATTTTAGTACTAAAAAATGAAGCACTAAAACAAGAGTTTATTTATTTAATTTCTTTATGAACAGTTACCTTTTTCATAATAGGGTTAAACTTCTTAAGCTCTAAGCGCTCAGGAGTGTTCTTTTTGTTTTTGGTAGAGATGTAGCGACTAGTGCCAGCTAAGCCTGTAGCTTTATGCTCTGTGCACTCTAATATCACTTGTACTCTATTTCCTTTTTTTGCCATTGTATTTGCTATTTAATAATATTGATTGAATTAGATTTTGCTTCCAGCTGCACGCATAGCTTTTACAGTTTCATGCAAACCATTTTTGTTAATAGTGCGAATTACATCAGCACATAATTTAATTGTAATCCAACGATCTTCTTCTGCATAGAAAAAGCGTTTTACTTGCAAATTTGGTAAAAATCTGCGCTTAGATTTCTTGTTAGAGAAACTTACTTTGTGACCAACCATTGGTCTTTTACCGGTTACCTGACATACACGAGCCATAAAAAATATCTTTAAATTTTGGGATTGCAAAAGTATGCATCTATTATTAGAAAACAAAAACTTTCACTATTTTTTTTAAATTAATGCACATATTTACGCTAATAAGTTGCAAACGAATGTGAAATTCAAATAATTAGCAATAAAAATCTAACTATTTTGCCTAAACTAATTCTGGTAACACCTGATGAAATAAATTATTTAAGCCCAAAGTAGAGCCTGTAATAATAAAGCCTTCTCCATGCTTTACACCAATTCTTTTACCCATTGTATAAGAGCGAGCTTCTAAACTTTGCAAAAAGCCTTGCGTAGAAATATATGTTTTAGGCCCATCAAAATCTGTGCTGTAAAACTGGGTTTTAAAACTTTCGATTGCTGCAATTTTTACAGAAAAACTATTGCTTACATCTACCACAAAACTAGGCTCTATAAAAGTATCTTGTATGTAATGAAACATTCTTTTGGGGCGCCAAGGTTTTTGCATTTCGCCATTATCCGTAGTTACTATTTTTATTAAGCCACTTAAGAAACATGCATCTTTTACTAGCTGCGCACCTTTGCCATGGTCTGGATGCCTATCATAAGGCGCATTCATGAATATAATTTCTGGTTGATATTTTCTGATAGCGGTAATTACTTTCCATTGATGGTCTTTATCATTTTTAAAGAACCCATCTTCCATATCTAAATTTTCTCGAGCATGCAAACCTATAATAGCAGATGAATGTTTGGTTTCTTCATTTCTAGTATCTACCGTGCCCCTAGAGCCCAACTCTCCCCTCGTTAAATCTATTACACCTACTTTGTAACCTGCTTGAATATGACTATGCAAAGTGCCACTACAAGCTAGTTCCACATCATCCGGATGAGCCCCAAATGCTAATATATCTAATTTCATAAAATATTTTGAATGGTTTGAATCACAAATGTATTGCAGGCATGCCATATGATTTGCTATTTTATTTCAGGAAAATAAACATCAAATTCTTTCTGCCACAAAATGTCCTGATGCTTCAATTTCTCTTACAATACTTTCTATTCTTGCATCTTTACCATTGGGATCGTAGATGGTTTTTAAATTATGATCAAACAAATATGCAACTCCTTGCCACAAAGATGCCTGAAAACCACCTTTTAAATTTTTTACAATATCAAAGACACTTTTGCCTGTTTGCCGATTAATTAGTTTTACCAAAATTTGACCTTGCGTAATGGTCAGGTCAGTTAACTCTGCTTTAAACCTTTTATTTAAAGCAGCTTCGCGCCACTCTTTGTATTGTGCCTTCGCTTCTTTGGAATATATTTTACCAAACACACTATCAATATCATGCATTACATAAGCCGCCATTATTGCATAAGGATATACTTTTCTTACATTGTATTTTAGTGTTTCATATTCTCTATCATACTCCCCACTTTTTTTTCTGCGCCTTTCAACTACCAACCATCCAGGGGCTTGTGCTTTTACAAACACAGGATTAATCCATATATATGGTAGCGTATCGCCATTTACTACATAGCCTGATACTAAAATAGTATCGTACTTACCTGGTGGTTGTTGAGCATTGGCAGTTTGTGTAAACAAACAATAAATGCCTACAAAAAACAGAAAAAATATTTTATTTTTTATATTGATAGGTTAAAAATAGGAATGCTTTACCATCTAAAAAATAATAGGTTCAATTATTTTCTTAATATTTGCATAAAAATGAAAAGCTATCGCGAAATTTTAGAGATTATCAAGCAGCA
>CAIXQW010000053.1 GCA_903921675.1 uncultured bacterium
ATCAGGCGATCTTACTACAGATAACTCAGCTACTTCTACTATAGAAGTAGTGGCGCCAGCGGCAACAATATCTACTACAAGTACACCAAATGCATGTAATGGTCAGCAAACTGCACAAATTAATGCAACGCAAACTGGCTTAACAGGAACACTTACATGGTCTCTTAACCCTACAGTTGGTTTTAATAATAACAATGGTACTTTCGAAGATTTATCTGGAGGTACTTATACCGTTTCCGTTTCTGATGGTTCAGCATCTGCTAGCACAGTAGTTACTTTAATAGATCCGCCAGTTTTTTCTAATACAATGACATCACTTGTACCTCTGTTGTGCAATAATGTTGCAAGTGGCAGTGTTACTATCACTTCAACAGGAGGTACACCATATTCAGGCGCTCCTGGTCCATATATTGTAGCGTTATGGCAAGGTACTCCTAGTAGTGGCACTCAATTAAAAGATACTTCAAGTACAGGAATATCTACATTCAGTAGTTTAGGTGCTGGGCAATATTTTGTACGTTGCGAAGATTTTAATGCTTGTATAGACACTATATTTAATATTACTTTAGCTAATCCTACTGCTATTTCATTTAGTGCGAATGCTACTCAAATTAATTGTGCTGGCGGTACAGGTTCTGTTGCATTAGTTGGCATAGGTGGTACAGGATCACTTACTTATTTACAAGGTACTACATCTGTTACAAGCCCGATAACAGGTTTAGCAGCAGGTGCCTATACATTTACAGCTACAGATGCTAATGGATGTGCTTCATCTGTAACATTAACAATGACAGAGCCAATTGCAGTAACTGTTGCAGTAAGTTCAACTAATGTCAATTGTAACGGAGCAGCAAATGGTACAATCACGGCAAATGGTTCAGTAGGTTCTACAATCACAGTAAATGGAACTGCATTAGTAAATCCATATGCACCTGGAATATATACTGTAGTAGCATCCGCTGCAATTGCAAATGGGAATGGTTCATGTACAGCATCTACAACAGTAACAATTACAGAGCCAATGGCCTTGGTTGCTACCTCAGTTGGAACAGGAATTAAATGCTTTAATGGTAAGGATACAATCACAGTAAGTGCTACAGGTGGAACATTGCCATATACAGGCATTGGTACATTTTTTGCTTTTGCAGGTTCAAATAACTATATAGTTATGGATTCTAATGGTTGTGCTTCTTCTACAAGTATTATTTCTACTCAACCTTCATTCCCAGTATCAGTAATTGCTTCTACCTCAAATGCTAGTTGTACAGGCATATTTGGAACCATTAATGTGATTACTTCAGGTGGTACGGGTACTATTACACATACTATAAATGGATTAACAGATACAGTAAATTATCCCGTAGGTACTTATGCCATTTTAGCTACAGATGCTAATGGTTGTGCAGTTACTACAGTAGCTAATATAGGAAGTGACGGTACACCTATTACAATAAATGCTAATGCTTCTGTAAGTACATTCTGCACTGGTACCGTAGTAACTTTATGGGGTTCACCTAATACCAATGCTTCGGGTACGCCATTGACATTTACTTGGACTGGTGGTGTTATAGATAGTATGTTGTTTGTATATTCTGGTGCTAGCACTTATACTGTAATGGCTACCGATGGTAATTGCTTTGCAACAAGTTCAATTAATATTTCACCAACCGTAACAGCTAGCCAAGCAATTGCTCAGGCTACTGCGGCAAATGCAACTTCTATTGCTGGCTCTAGTTGTAATAATAGCATGCAGCCAGATAGCTCTACAATAAATTATGTAAATAGTTCTTGCGGGTTGATTGCTACAGTTACAGATTCAGCTGGAGGTAATTCTCTTGGTAATGTATCTGCTTGTGTAACAGTGTCAGCAAATGTAATGCTAGCAGGTAACCAACCTTATGTGCCGCGTGTATTCACAATCACACCTCAAAATCAAGGTCCGGCTCAAGTAACTTTATATTATACTAACGACGATTTTTTAGATTATAATGCCAATAGTAACGGATATCCTTTATTTGCAACTACACCTACTGTGAGCCTAGCAAATAATTATACCATGACTGTTTGTATTACCCAATACAGTGCTATAGATAGTACCACATTCTCTGCAACTGCAACATGGGATAGTGCAACACAAAAATGGATTGTTTCATTCCCTGTAACAAACTTTAGTACTTTCTTTTGTCATACATGCAACCCTAACAATGTGCCACTTGGTATTCATTATTTAACATTGAATGGCCGTAGAGAAGGACCAACAAACATTATTGATTGGTCAACTTTAAAAGAGGAGAATAATAATTACTTTAACTTATTACGTGGTGCCACACCAACTAGCCTAACAGTATTGGCAGCTAAAATCAAAACCAAAGCAATTAATGGTAATAGCGCAACTAAATTACAGTATAACTTTACAGATGTTTCGCCTTTAATAGGTCATAACTATTACAAAATTGAACAATATGATTTAAACAATTATGTAACTATTAGCGAAGTAATAGATATATACAGGAGTTTAGATGGAACAAAAGTTGTTGTTTATCCTAACCCCGCAAATTCTAAGTTAAATATTGATGTAAATATCGATAAAAATTCAAGTGCGAAAATTAGAATTTACGATGTAACAGGAAAGCTAGTTAAGCAAATAGAAACTGAATTAAAAAAAGGTGCTAATAACACTAGTATTGATTTAGGTGAAATGTCTGCAGGTATTTACATGGTTCGTATCTCTGTTGGTAAAGGCTTAAACTATAGCCAACTGTTTAATAAACAATAAATAAACATTTAAATAATAGTTACAGAAAGGCTGCCAATTTGGTAGCCTTTTTTTCTTGCTCAATTTTTTTCAATTTTCAAAATACTGAATATTGAATTGTTACTAATAATAATTCAATTCTTAATCTCGATGTAGTATTTAAAAAATATTCAATGATAGAAGATAGAAAAGATTTAATGCATTCAAGTTTGAATCTCTGAAAGTAATGGAAAAAGGTAGGCTGGAAATTGAAAATGACTTTTTTTAGTTTCAAGGAGTTTGATTGAGAGTTGACTACTTGTGTTTTATGCATGATATTAAAATCAATAATAATAATTGTCATGCTATTGTAATAAGTATAAACAATTAAAAAATAAGTATATCAATAATGGTGAATGTTTTATCAAATAATAAAATTACCTAAATTCATAGCGTCGAAAGAAAAGCTAATAAATACTTATATTGCATTACAATACAAAATGTGTTTATTTAAACAAAAAAATGTAGTTCTATCAAATAAAAATTGGATCTTTTAAAAGTAATGCTAAAAGAAATTTTAATCATTTAGAGCAATGGGTTAAATAAATATAATGATTTCGTTTTGTATTACCCCTGTGATTCATGCAACTATTATTTATAATTCTGTTTTAAAGTCATTTATTTTTTGATGTAATATTTTAGCTGCTGCTATGCTTGCCTAAACTAACATTGTTTACCGATCGATAATATTTAGAACTTTGCTAAGTTGGTGCAAGCAAGGATGCTTAGGAGTCAATTGTTTACATTGTTCCGGCTGCCAACTCATCAAATTATTAGGGGTACAATGCAGATATTGCAAATAGCTTGCTATGGTCTTTTAGGGTAATTGAATTTAGATGGCGATGTAAAATATAGATAGGTTTTCAATTACCCTTTTATAAATATTTTAAATGCTAACTTTGCGAGCTAA
>CAIXQW010000054.1 GCA_903921675.1 uncultured bacterium
AAATTGCACCTATAATTCCTGCAACTAAAAGCATTACCATAATTTGATTATGTGGTTGCAATACATTTACATTACTATTCTTTCCAAATTTATCTTTATATTGTTTACTCATTTCATCATACACATCACCAGCACCAATGCCCAAAATAATATTTTTTTTAATAATTGGGAGTGCTAATTGGTAACTGATTATTCTACCTTCATCACTAATATTAGCTTCTGCATTTGCATTGCATATTTGTTTTAAGGAATAAATAGTGTAATAAATTTTGTTTCTAAAAGTATTACTTACAACAAATGCAATTGTAGGAATAAAAATTACCATCCCAAGTAATAGCAAGCTCCATTTCCATTTTTTTTCTACTATTAGTGTAAACAACAAAAATGCAATCAGCAAAAAATAAAATGCTAGTAAGCTAGTTTTTACACTTAATATATGTAGGTAAATAATTAATAACACTGTAATAATTGTTATAGAATATTTTATAAACTTATTATTTTCATGGATAATACAAAAATAGCCAAACCATATAGCCATCACTATGGCTATGCTGAAGCGGATATGATCTCCTTTAAACGGAGTTGGTATAACATGGCTAAATCCATACCCAAAATCATACATTTCTTTATTTGTAAAATAAATATTACTACTCCATACCGCACCTCCAAAACAGCCAATAATAAATGCATAAAAAATCCATTTCAAATGCTTAGTGTCTAAATTCGGAAAACTTAATACTCCTAATGGAATTGCTAAAAAGGGCAAGTGCAATTGTAATTTACTTAAAAAATAAGCAGTATTACTACTCCAAAATCCGCTAAATACGTACACGATAAATAAAAAAAAAATACTGAGCAACACTTTATGCTTAAATAGCTGCTGCCATATTTGTAAGACATTTTTATTGATTAATGCATTGCCCAATAAAATAATAATACCTGTTGCAAAAATGGCTCTAGCCCAAAACAAGCCCAATATCACCATCATACAAGCAAAAATTGCTATGATTTGATGTGGCATATTGTCGATTACTTTTTTCATCTTACTTTTACATTCCCTATTTTGGGAATTGTAAAGATATTCATTTGCATATAAACGAAGAAAATATAAAAAAATTGCAACAAGGTGATTCACTCACTATTGCAAAATGCATCACTTGTGTAGAAAACCAATTGGAAGGCAACTTACAATTGTTGCAATCTATTACAGCTAACCCAAATACAGCATGCATAGGCATTACAGGAGCACCTGGTGCAGGCAAAAGCACTTTAGTAAATGCTTTATTGAAACAGTTAACCGCACAAAATAAAAAAATTGCTGTATTGAGTGTAGACCCAAGCAGCCCTTTTAATTTTGGCGCTTTGCTTGGCGATAGAATTAGAATGAGTGAATTTTATCTGCATCCAAATGTATACATAAGGTCTATAGCTAGCCGCGGTGCATTAGGTGGCTTGCATCCAAAAATTTTTGAGATAGTAGATGTATTAAAAGCTTCTTATTTTGATTACATCATAATAGAAACAGTAGGTGTGGGCCAAAGTGAGGTGGAAATTGCTGGCATTGCAGATACTACTATAGTGGTAGTGGTGCCAGAAGGCGGAGATGAAGTACAAACCCTTAAAGCAGGTGTGATGGAAATTGCCGATATTTTTGTGGTGAACAAAGCAGATAGACCATCTGCTGATATTTTTGTAAAAAACCTATCTATACTTAGCCATAGCAAAGCTAATGATACATGGGAAATACCAGTAATAAAAACTATTGCTAGCAAATTTGAGGGTATTGAAACATTACTCACAGCTATTCAAAACCACAAGCATATTACATCTAACAACGAAGAAAGAAAAATATT
>CAIXQW010000055.1 GCA_903921675.1 uncultured bacterium
ACCAACCCAACCTAAAAAATCTAAAAAATGATTCGTAATTTTTTTATAGATGCCAATGTAATTGTAGCTATTATTAAAAATGAATTCCCAAGAGCTACGCATTGTGCTAAAGTACTTTCATTAGCCCAAGATCCAAGATATAAAGTTTATACATCGCCACATACATTATCTATTTGCCATTATTTTGGAGAAAAAACCTATGGCAAACAAAGAGCAAATGAATTAGTTACAATACTAACTTCTAAGTTGCATATATCAAATCATTTGGCAGGTCATGTTGATGCTATCAATAATAATAAACAAATAGAAGACTTTGAAGATGGCTTACAATATTTTTCTGCAATAGATGAAAATTGCAAAGCTATCATCACCTATAATACACAGGATTTTTATTTTAGCAACATCCCTATTTTTATGCCAAAAGATTTTTTATGTCAAGATGCAAAAAGCAGGAATTTGTAGTTGAATATTCTTAATTTTGCATCTCAAATTTTAATTTTATAAATGGGAAGAATATTTGAAGTAAGAAAAGGCGCCATGTTTGCCAGATGGGATAAAATGGCTAAAGACTTTACACGTATTGGTAAAGAAATAGTAATAGCTGTAAAAGCTGGTGGACCTGAACCTGAAAATAATCCTGCATTGCGTCGTTGCTATGCAAATGCAAAAAGTTGCAATATGCCAAAAACAGCTGTAGAAGCTGCTATTAAACGTGCATTGGGCAAAGATACAAGCTCTTATGATGAAATGTTGTACGAAGGCTATGGCCCGCATGGTGTAGCAATATTGGTAGAAACTGCTACTGATAACGGTACAAGAACTGTGGCTAATGTGCGCGCAATTTTTAATAAAGGCGGCGGTAGCATGGGTAATAGTGGTAGTGTAGCTTTTGTATTTAATAGAATGGGAGAATTTAAATTAAGAGCAGATGGCATCAACCAAGAAGAATTTGAAATGGAAGCAATTGATTTTGGCATGGAAGAAATGGGAGAAGATAGCGAAGGTAATTTGATAGTGCGCACAGCATTTGAAGATTTTGGAAGATTTTCAGAATTTTTGGAATCTAAAAAGATAGAACCAATAAGTAATGGTTTGACAAGAATACCATCTACAACTGTGGAGTTAGATGAAGCAAAAAGCGAAGAAATATTTAAGTTGGTAGATAAACTAGAACAAGATGAAGATGTGCAAAAAGTGTATCACAATTTAGTATAAAAAATCAATCAAAATAATAAAAATGGCTTAGAAATTTCTAAGCCATTTTTATTACAATCCATATATTATACTGCGAATGCTGTATCTACAAGGCTCGCTTGCTCTTCTGCATGTTTTTTAGAATAGCCTGTAGCAGTTGCAGCACTAGCTTGTCTTGCTAGGTATGCTACTTTAATATCATCTGGCAAATTCATTCGTAAAAAACTTGCAGCACCCATATTTCTTGGTTCTTCTTGCACCCAAACAACCTGTGCAGTTTTATATTTATTGATAATAGCACGAATTTGTGTTAATGGCATTGGGTATAGTTGCTCAATACGTACCACAGCCACATCTTGTCTGTTTTCTTTTATTTGTTTATCGCTAAGATCAAAATAAATTTTACCTGTACATAGCAATAATCTTTTTACACTGGTTGTATTTACAATAGTTGCATCATCTATTACTTCTTGAAAATCATTGTCTGTAAAATCTGCAATTGGACTATTACTTCTAGGGTTACGCAAATTAGCTTTTGGAGAAAAATTCACCAATGGCTTACGGAAATTAAATGCTAGTTGTCTGCGTAATAAATGAAAGAAATTAGCACTTGTGGTGCAATTGGTAACTATCATATTTAGCTCTGCACATGCTTGTAAAAATCTTTCTAAGCGCGCACTGCTATGCTCCGGTCCTTGACCTTCGTAGCCATGAGGTAATAACAAAGTCAATCCATTCATTCTACTCCATTTTACTTCGGCACTGCTAATGAATTGGTCTATCATTGTTTGAGCACCATTTACAAAATCACCAAACTGCGCTTCCCAAATGCTTAATGTATCTGGTGTAGCCATTGCATAGCCATATTCAAAACCCATAACAGCATATTCGCTTAGTAAGCTATTGTATATTCTAAATAATCCTTGCTTATCGCTAATATTACTAATTCTACTATACTCTTTATTCGTTACTTCATCGCGCAATACAGCGTGTCTGTGGCTAAATGTACCACGTTTTACATCTTGGCCACTCATACGCACATCATTACCAGCATCTACAATACTTGCATAGGCTAATAATTCGCCACTAGCCCAATCTAATTCTTGTTTTTCAGAAAATGTTTTTTGCTTATCCTCTAAAAGCTTTTGTACTTTTTTCAAAGGGGTAAAGCCTGCTGGAATTGCCATTATTTTTGCAAATAAATCATTTAATTTATCTACAGAAATTCTAGTACTTGGGCTTTTTTCAAAATCGGCATCAGTAGCTCTAGCTAATTCTTTCCAAGCCAATTCTGGTGCTTGATGTGTGTATGGAATTTTCTTTTGTTTCACTTCATCAAACCTATCTTGTAAATCTCCCCAAAATACTTTTTCCATTTCTTTTGCCAATTCTGCATCTACATCACCCCTATCCATTAGCATTTTGTTATACACTTCTCTTGGGTTTGCATGCTTATCTATCAATGCGTATAATTCTGGCTGCGTAAACTTCGGATCATCGCCTTCATTATGTCCATGGCGGCGATAACAAACCATATCTATAAACACATCACTATTGAACTCCTGGCGGAAACGAGTAGCTAATTCACAAACTTTTACTACCGCTTCTGGGTCATCGCCATTTACATGAAACACAGGTGCTTGTACCATAGCAGCAAGACTTGTGCAATAATCACTACTTCGCGCATCTTCAAAATCTGTAGTAAATCCTATTTGATTATTAATTACAAAATGTATAGTACCACCAGTATAATAACCAGACAATTTACTCATTTGCAACACTTCGTAAACGATTCCCTGACCAGCCACACTAGCATCACCATGTATTAAAATTGGTAAAATTTTATCATAATCGCTAGTGTATAATACATCAGCCTTAGCTCTTGCAAATCCAACAACTACAGGGTCTACAGCTTCTAATTGGCTTGGGTTAGGCATTAGTTGCAAATTCAATTCTTTACCACTTGCCGTAGTTACATTGCTTCTAAAACCAAGGTGGTATTTTACATCTCCACTACCCATAGTAGTATTGGTATCTACATTGCCTTCAAACTCATTAAATATTTGCTCGTATGTTTTGTGTAAGGTATTTGCCAAAATATTTAATCTACCACGATGCGCCATACCCATCACTACTTCTTGCACTCCAAGTTTTGCACCTGAATCTAAGATTGCATCTAAACCTGCAATTGTACTTTCGCCACCTTCTAGGCTAAAGCGCTTTTGACCAATAAACTTTGTGTGTAAAAATTTTTCAAATATTACGCCTTCATTTAATTTTTTAAGAATTCGTTTTTTCTTTTCAAATGGCAATTCTTCTGCCATTACTTTGTCAAATTCTCTTTCTATAAAGTCGTATTTTTCTTTGTTATTAATATACGTATATTCTATACCTACATGCGATGTATATACTTTTTTAAGATGAGTTAAAATATTAGCTAATGTAGCAGTTTCTCCTAATCCTAAAGCCTTACCTGCTTGAAATTGTGTTTGCAAATCTGCATCACCTAATCCAAAAAATTCTAATCCTAAATTTGCTTTTCTATCTTTACGAGGTTTAATAGGATTGGTATCAGCAACTAAATGACCACGTTTTCTGTATGCACGAATTAATTGGTATACAGCAAACTCTTTCCCTAAATTACCAGCTAGTGGAATGGAAGCATTGGCAGCAGCAGTATTAGGAGTATTTGCAGTAGTTTTTACATCAAGCTTATCCGTAGCATGACTCATTGCAAAATCAAACCCTTCAAAGAATTTTTTAAGCTCAGGGTCTATATTTTCAGGGTTGGCAACAAACTGATGATACATATCCTCTATTGCAGATGGATGCGAGTTGGTAATAAAAGAAAAATCTTTCATGCGATGATAAACTATTTTACAAATTAGGTAATGCAGCCAAAAAACTATGGCTACTTGCAAAAATGCTGAAAATGTAATGGGATACCAAAAATTTCTTTAGAAATTGATGATTTGAAGGAATGAGATAAGTTGGAGAAAATTGACAATTTAAAAATATGTATAAATTAATATTTGAATACTCTTGTTTAAATTAAAATTAGATTGCCTCAAATTTAATTACATTCATCTGAAAAGAAATACTACGTAATACTGTAAATAAAATTTTACGCATGTGTTTATTGGCTTTAATTTTCAAAAGCTATAAAATTGATGGTATTATTTAATAATAGATGACTAAAAATTCTAATTTGTTGATTTATACACTTACAATCGTTTCTTTAATAGTGCCCATTACAAATACAGATTGTATATGTCCTACATTTTCTGCTTGGCTCAATTTATTTACATGAAAGTCATAATAGCTTTCCATATTTTGCCCTACTACTTTTAGCATAAAATCAAATTCGCCACTAATGCTATAACATTCTATTACTTCTGGCATTTCTAATATACTTTTAATAAACTTTGTGCCAGCTTTTTTATTATGCTCTTTTAAAGATACATAACAAATAGCTGTTAGTCCTCTATTTACTTTGGATGCATCTACAAGAGCTACATACTGTTTGATTATACCATTTTGCTCCATACGTTTTATTCTATCGAAAATTGGACTAGAGCTTAAATGTACCTTATGCGAAATTTCTGTAATCGTAGCCTTTGCATTTTGTTGCAATATTTTTAAAATAGCAATATCCTTTTCATCTAATGCATATTGTATTGCCGTATTTTTTTCTGTTTGGGTTTGTTTGGCTTTCAT
>CAIXQW010000056.1 GCA_903921675.1 uncultured bacterium
GATGGTAATGGTAATATTATAGAAGACACCTCTATGTATGTAGTGGGTCGCACAGGTTGGGATGCCATGCCTATAGAAGAAGATAATTGGATAGAACTACCTGCCGGAGGTTGCCTATACGAGTTGCCTGGTCGCCGAGGATTGGGTTTAGATGTTGCTACTAATGAATTAGGTATTTGCGAGAAAGGCTGGGCAGTAGCTGCGTTTATTCCACCAGCACATACCGGCTTGTTTTTAGCTGCCTACGAAACCAATGACCTAGCTCCTACTCTCCCTTTGTTTTGCTATACAGCAGTTGGTTTTTGGGAAGGCAAATTTTATGTAGCTGCAGAAAGAATAGAAAAAGATATTCGCCAAGAAGCACCTGGATACGATGAACAGATAATAGAACAAGGCGTGGATAAATTTCTAAACGCTTATCCTAATAACAGACTTGTACAGCATTTAGCCAATACATGCTGCAACACCTACGAGTGCCCTGCGGCACGCAATTATTTTATGGGCAGATGGGAATGTCCTATCCCAAGTTCGCCAGCATGTAATGCTAATTGTCTTGGTTGTATCAGTTTCCAACCTGTAGACGAGGCCATTACTAGTAGCCATGATAGATTGACATTTAAACCTACAGTGGAAGAAATTGTAGAATATACTGTGCCGCATTTGCAAACTGCACCTTATCCAATTATTAGTTGGGGACAAGGCTGCGAAGGTGAGCCATTATTGATGTGGGAAACCATCAGAGATAGTATTATTGAAATTAGAAAACATACCAACAAAGGCAGCATTAATATCAATACCAATGCTAGTAATCCAAAAGCAGTTCGCGAGTTGATGAAAGCAGGATTAAACAGTATGCGTGTAAGCCTGAATAGTGCCCGCAAAGAAATATATACACCATATTACAGACCAAACAATTACGAGTTTGAAGATTTAACTCGCTGCATGCAAGAAGTGCGTGGCGCTGGTGGTTGGGTATCATTAAATTATTTTGTGTTTCCTGGCATGACAGATAGTGTAGCCGAGTTTGATGCGCTTTGCAAAATGATAGAAGAAACAGATTTAAACATGATTCAATGGCGCAACTTTAATATAGACCCTGATTGGTATTTAGGTAAATTAGGTGTGCAAGATTGTGGAGAAAGTTATGGTATGAAAAATTTATTACAAATGATTCGCGAAGAATTTCCGAAAGTAAAATTTGGCTACTTTAACCCAAGCATAGAAAGAATGAAAAATTTTGATGTAGATTTTGCTGGTGGTAATTTAAATGGATAATAAAAAAAACATATAATTGACTTACACCGAAACCCTCAACTATTTATACACCCAACTTCCAATGTTCACACGCATTGGAGCAGCTGCCTATAAAGCAGATTTAAGTAATACCATTACACTTTGTGCCGCATTAGATAATCCGCAAAACAAATTTAAAAGTATTCATGTAGCTGGCACAAATGGCAAAGGCAGTACCAGCCACATGCTAGCTAGTGTATTGCAAGAAGCTGGATATAAAGTAGGACTTTACACATCGCCGCATATCAAAGATTTTAGAGAACGCATAAAAATAAATGGTCAAAAAATAGAGAAACAATTTGTTGTCCATTTTACAGAAAACATAAAAACAAAAATTACAGAAATTCAACCAAGCTTTTTTGAAATTACTGTGGCTATGGCTTTTGCATATTTTGCAAAGCAA
>CAIXQW010000057.1 GCA_903921675.1 uncultured bacterium
ACTAATGCCATATAAAAAGTGTTGCATCAATTCTATTTGGCTAGCTATCGGGTCAAACCTTTTTGCCAATTCTCCATTTTGCAACATATACATAATATTATCTATACGATACCAAGCGCAAAACGCTACATTTAAATTTTTACGGTAATAACCTTCCTTCATACCACGCTTTATATTTTGCTCTACAGATTTCATTTGGGCATCTTTATTTTTTTTAAATTCTAAAAATGCTTTTGGGTAATACTTTTGCAAATCTGGAAGGCAATTGGCATTCATGCTATTTAAAATTGTTTCTAGCATTACCATGTGTTCTATAGCTTCTTCAATGGCGTTTTCGCTATTTTTAGATATGCCGCACTGCTCCTCATTCATACAGTTGTCTATAAAGTTCAGCACTGCATATACAATATTGTCTTTATCTGTATAGTTTTCGTATAAAGTTTTTTTGCTAATGCCGGCTTGCTTTGCAATATCATCTACGGTTACAGCCTTAAAGCCAAAACGCATGAACAAATCATGAGCTATTTGTAATATTTGCTGTTGTGTAGGATTCACAATGCAAAACTGCGGAAACTTTTTGGATAATAAAAGTTTTTTACTTCATTTTGACGAATATCATTGATTATTAGATAGAGGACAGATTATAAAGCACAAATGGTGGTAATATTTGCCTATTAACCTTTATACAAAGATTAATAGGCAAATATTTATAACAAAAACCGCCCCATCCACTGCTAAAAATAATTGCACTACCTTTGCACATCTATACAAAAACAAATTACACTTTGACATTCGACGATTTTTATTTTCATCATAAATTGCTAGACGGCTTAGATGCTAGCGGCTACATCAATCCTACTCCAATACAAGCAGAAGTAATTCCCTATGTGTTGGAAAAACGCGATGTGATAGCTTGTGCACAAACAGGCACTGGAAAAACAGCTGCATTTCTATTGCCACTAATAGATAATTTGATAGATAATAAACATGAACACGACATTAGCGCATTAATAATTGTACCTACTCGAGAGCTTGCTGTGCAAATTAGCCAGCACATGGAAGGCCTTAGCTACTTTACAGAAGTGAGTAGCATTGCCATATTTGGTGGTGGAGATGGCAAAGCATTTGTAGAAGAAAAAAATGCATTAAGTAGAGGCGCAGATGTAGTAATATGTACGCCTGGCAAAATGATTAGCCATATCAATATGGGCTATGTAAAGCTTAGTAAGCTCCAATGCCTGGTGCTAGACGAAGCAGATAGAATGATGGATATGGGTTTTCATGATGATATTATGAAAATAATTGGGCATCTACCAAAGCAAAGACAAACACTATTATTTAGTGCCACCATGCCTGCAAAAATCAAGCAGCTTTCTCAAAAAATATTACACAATCCTATAGAAGTAAATGTAGCTATTAGCAAGCCAAACGAAAATATTGTGCAAGGTGCATTTTTGGTATATGACGCACAAAAAATAGAATTGGTAAAGCATGTATTAGCACAAAAAGAATTTAATAGTGTGATAATTTTTTGCAGTAAAAAACTACATGTAAAAGCACTTGCGCATCAACTAAAACGAGCCAAACTAAATGTAGCTGAAATACATAGCGACCTTGACCAAGCAGAGCGCGAAGATGTAATGGGTAAGTTTAAAGCTAAAAGATTAAACATATTAGTAGCCACTGATATACTTAGCCGTGGGATAGATGTAGAAGATATAGACCTTGTTATTAACTACGATATTCCGCATGATGGTGAAGATTATATACACCGCATTGGCAGAACAGCAAGAGGCACAAATGGCAGCGGTACAGCTTATACATTTATTGCAGAAAAAGAACAGAAAGGCTTTAAACAAATTGAAGAATTACTTGGCAAAGAAGTGCCAAAACTACCATTACCAGCACATTTAGGTGAAGGTCCTGGTATATATGTTCCTAGCAAAAAACCTGCTGGTACAGCTGCTGCAACCGGTGGTAAAAAGAAGTTTTATAAAAAGAAGTAGAATAGTAGATTTTAGACTATTAGATTTAAGATTATTAGATGGCAGTCTATTTGAATTAGGTAAGCTATAGATTCAATGATATTATAGATCATTTACTATTTAGCGAAAAAAAATGTTAGTGTTTTGACTGACATAATCTATAATATTTTTAAGAATTTCTTATTTGCTATCGCTGCCTTGGATATTAACCCCAAATTGCAACATAGTTAGGGGTATTAAATTAGAAAAGGTATTGTATGGGCTTTGTGCTGCAAATTCGTAACGCAAATAAGCATCGTAGCGATATTTTTTAGAATTGTACACATTTACATTTGGCTGCACACTAAAGCTAAGCATGGGTTGTGTGCTAGCATTGTTGTTAGTTTCTGTATTTGCATTATTTACCATCACTCCAGCACCCATTTTCGTTTGCACATTAATTCTACTAGTTAATGGCACTGTGTAGCCAATATTTGGTTTTACATACACTTTTGCATTGCTTGTATTACTAAAAAAGTAACCAGCATCTGCACCCACTGTAAACCTAGGCTTCTTAGCATCCTTTAATAATGGCGCACTAAAGCCAACTTCAATGCCAAAACGAGGTTTGGCATTCGTGGTATTTATTAAGCCCATGTGGCAGCTAGCTTGCTTGGCAGCATGTTTTTTAACAGCTTTTGTTACAACAGTTTTTTTAGCTTTGCCTTTGTTGCTTGGGTTTGTACCAATACCAAAAGCCATATAGCTACATGCTGTAAGTGCGATAATTGTAAGTAACGATTTCATATACATGAATTTAGACAAGTTAAAAGTAATGGTTATTATTTATAGATGAATGTTAAAATTGTTCAAGAAACTGTTAAAGTTGTTGATGAAAAGGCTAACAATACTATTTAAGCTACGTATAAAAAATCCGTTGCAATATTAATTGCAACGGATTTAATGCTTTTTAATAATTCTGTCTATTTATGAAAGAATCTTTCTTTTACAATGTAGTCGCCTTTCCAGTACTGTACACACACCTGATCCATTTTAATGCGACCAATACCTATTAAGGTAGCATCCATCCAATTTTCTATCATTACTACACCATTCTCTTCGTCTGATGCAATAGCGGGAATACCCATACCATGAAAATCTTCTATGCTAGCAAGGAATTTTTTTTCGTATTCGCGATTGATATCTTTGCCCACACGAGGCTCTTCGCCTACTTCTTCCATCACTACATCTTCTGCATAATATTTTTCGAATGCTTCTAATAATTGACCTTTACCCATCATATCGTAAATGTCTTGTGCTTTTTGTTTGTATGTCATTTTATATATATTTTTAGAATACAAAATTAGGTACAAGTTGGATTAGCGCAAGTAATCTAGATTAAGAAAAATTAAATATCGCGGTAGGGCGCTCTTGGTCTTAAACTTTTTTGCTTGCTTTTGTTGAACACTTTTGCACCATTGTCTTTATTGGCACGCAATGCTTTTTGCTCTTCTAATGGAAGGTTATAAATTTCTTTACATTCTTCGCTACAACAGCCATCCATTTCTTGCTTGCAGGTATCGCATTGTATAAATAATAAATGGCAACCATCATTTACGCAATTGGTATGCACATCGCATGGAGCGCCACATTGGTGGCATTGTGCTAATATTTCATCCGTAATTCTTTCGCCAAGGCGTTGGTCAAATACAAAGTTTTTTCCTTTAAAATGAATAGGTAGTTGTTGCTCTTTGGCTTTTTGCGTATAATTAATAATGCCACCTTCTAAATGATACACATTTTTGAAACCATGATGCAGCATGTAGGCACTTGCTTTTTCGCAACGGATGCCTCCTGTGCAATACATGATAATATTTTTATCTTTATTATCCTTCAGCATATCTACCGCCATTGGCAATTGCTCGCGAAATGTATCGCTGGGTATTTCTATTGCTCTATCAAAATGCCCAACTTCGTACTCGTAGTGGTTGCGCATATCTACAATAATCGTATCTGGCTGTTGAGACAACTCGTTGTATTGCTCTGCATTAACATACTTGCCTTTGTTGACCATGCTAAAGCTTGGGTCGTGGATGCCATCTGCTACAATTTTTTCGCGCACTTTTATTTTAAGTACCCAAAAGCTTTTACCATCATCATCTACAGCTATATTCAAGCGAATGCCATTTAAGGCAGGTATGCTATATAAATAATTTTTAAATGCTTGGAAGTGCTGCTCAGGCACGCTAATCTGTGCATTGATGCCTTCCCCTGCCACATAAATTCTACCAAATACTTGCAACGCATCTAAGGCCACAAACATATCGTCGCGGAATTGCATTGGATCTGCAATAGCAAAATACTGATAAAAAGAAATGGTAATTCTATGGAAGGATTCCTGCATTAATTTTTCACGCAGGATGCGTTGGTCTATTCTGTTTCTATATTCTTGTTTCATTATTTATTAATTTAGAGCTGCAGGCAGGGCAGGCAAATGAATAATAATGCGAAGGTAATAGAATATAAAAAATGTAAAATGTGATTTTTGATTATACCTACTAGGTCTACATTTTGTATAAAACAAGGTTTGTTATTAATAAAATATTGGTATTGGTAATAGAAAACACTAACTTTATCTATAAAATTTACAATTATGAAAAAAATTTGTATCGCATTGTTTGCCTTAGCAAGCTACTTTTCTTCTTCTGCACAAGTTGCAGATGGTACCACAGTTCCAGATTTTACTTTTAAAGACATTAATGGTAATACACAAAATTTATATACTTATCTCAACCAAAATAAATATGTAGTAATAGATGCATCTGCAACATGGTGTGGCCCATGTTGGAATTTTCATCATACTGCTAAAACATTAGAACATTTATTTACTGATAGAGATGTAGTTGGTGATAATACAGCTAGAGTATTATTTTTGGAAGCAGATGTGCAAACAACATTAGCTGATTTGCAAGGAACTGGAACCAATACACAAGGGGATTGGGTAACAGGTACACCATATCCAATTATGAACCCAGGTACCGCACCGCAATCTGGTGAAACTTCTTTTTCTGCATTTGACAATGCTTATCAAATACCTTGGTATCCTGCATTTTATGTAATATGCCCTAATAAAAAAGTGTGGACAGATACATTGAATAATTATCAAAAATACCCTTGGCCACCATCGCAAGCTACCTTTGAATATTTAGGAAAAGTAAAATGCGCTGTGGCTGCAGGATTGGATGAGTTAACAGATGCGCACCCAATGGCTGTATATCCAAACCCAACTTTAGGCAAAACAAATTTTTCATTTATGCTAAATAGTGCGTCTAATGTAAAAATGATAGTTACAAATATTATGGGTGCACAAGTAGATGTTGTAGATTTTGGTAAATTAAATGCTGGTGATAATAAACTAGTATATGATACAAAAAACTTAGGCAGTGGTAATTATTATTTACAATTTATTATAGATAATGGCAGAATATACAGAACAAAATTAATGGTAAAATAAAAGCTTATTAAAATATATAAAATGCCATGCTGAAATATTCAAGCATGGCATTTTTATTTTTATTGAATTATATTATTTGCAACCTAACTGTTTTCTTTATCAAAAAAGATGAAACCATGTACTTGTTATTTTGATGGTGAGAACTTAATTAAATAATAGGTAAATGAAATTTGGCTAAACCAGCAGAATGTAACCTGCTAAGCCAGAGCATTAGCAAACAAAGATATTTTTAGGATTTGAAAAGTGGACAATAAATACAAAACACAAATACAAAGAAATAAGACCTAACAAAGAATAGAAGTAGATTAAATGCTGAGCTTTTATAACAATTGTCATTAACAATAATTTAATGTTAAATTAAAATATATTTAACTTATATTTGATTAGAAAAATAAATCTAATCAAACATTTATTTAGTGATAATGAAGTTCTGCTTGGCAAAACATTGTTATCTATCATTTTACTTGCA
>CAIXQW010000058.1 GCA_903921675.1 uncultured bacterium
CCCAGAACATATAAAATGCATGGACGATGGATTCGCTAATAAATCTGTAGACTTACGACTATAAATATCTACTGTTCCATATATTCTGTTTTTTAAGAAACCAAAATCTAAACCTGCATTAGAAGTAGTTGTAGTTTCCCATTTAATATTTTGGTCTACACCATCTGGTCTGTATACCTGATAAAAACTATTACCAAATTGATAAGCAGCAGTAGGGTCGCCTAAATTATATTTAGGTAAATATAAATAATCTAAAGGTCTGCCATTAAAAAATACTTCTTGCTGTCCAGTTTGACCCCAACCTAAACGCAATTTTAAATTGTTTAAAGATTTTACATCTTTCAAGAAAGATTCCTCATTCATTCTCCAAGCAGCAGCTACCGCAGGGAAGAAACCACTACGTGTACTAGGCGAGAAAGAAGATGTTCTATCATTACGCAAAGTACCAGTTAATAAGAAACGTTTCATGATTGTAAAGTTTGCTCTTCCAAAGAAAGATTGAATATTTTTACGAGTTTCAAATGCAGTTCCTGCAGGTGCATAAACGCTATCAATATCATCTACTGTTTGATAGATGCCTAAATTAGTATAATCTGCAAATGTTGGATAATTTCTATATAAATACTGATTAGAGTAACCAGCAGTTACATCCATTGTTAATTTGTTCTCTACTAATTCTTTGTTGTAATTCAAATAAAAATCTATTAATTTGTTTCTGCGACTCTCGCCATAGTCTTGGTCTTTACCACCACGGAAGAAGCCATCTCCAGATACACTTGTATAAGGAATAGTTTTGTTACCATTGGTAGATGCATTATCCATTCCTAAATTTAAATTTGCACGCAAACCATTTACAAAAGGAATTTTATAATCTAATTGTAAATTAGCCAAAGTACGATAAGAGTTACTTACATCGTTACGTTGGGTAACCATATTTACAGGATTAGATGGAGCAATACTAATTGGATTACCAAAAGCATCTGTCCAAGCAAAATATTTACCAAATTTTTCAGCTTCAGAATATACAGATTGTGTAGGGTCGAAGTCATTAGCAGTACCAATAGCACCTTCGTCTGTAAAACGAGTTTTAGTCATTGAATGTCTAACACTTGCATTTACTTTTAAAGTGTTTTTAAATAGGCTAGGGCTGATATTTAAACCAACAGAACCTCTATCTAAGCCTCCGCCAGCAATCATACCTTGTTGGTTAAGCATACCTAATGATAAGCGATATGGTAAAGCTTTAATGCCACCAGTTACACTTACATTGTTATCAGAGCTCATTGCATTACGCATAATTAAATTCTGCCAATTGTTATTTGCATTACCCAACATTGTTTGGGTAGCAGAATCTTGCGTAAGAGCTACCAGGTTTCTAAACTCATTAGTGTTCAACATATCTACACGGCGATTACCAGGAGTAGCTACAGAGTTTAATGAACTTAAACTTACATGCACACCATCATCTTTTTTTGTACCTTTTTTAGTTGTAATTAATATTACACCATTACTAGCACGAGAACCATAAATAGCTGTAGCAGATGCATCCTTTAATATATCCATAGATTCAATATCATTAGGATTGATCATGTTTAAAGGATTAGCAGAACCACCCATTTTGAAGTTGTCTACAGGTATACCATCAATAACAATCAATGGATCGTTGCTTGCGTTTAAAGAGCTACCACCACGAATACGAATACGACTACCACTGCCAGGTGCACCACCTACAGTTGTAATTTGCACACCAGCTACTTTACCAATAATTAATTGATCTGCAGTAGTAGATTGTGTTTGGTTGAAGTCTTTAGACTTAACACTAGCAATACTACCTGTTACATCTTTTTGCTTGGTGCTACCATAACCCACAACTACGATATCATTTAAAGCCCGCGATTTGTTAGCCATGGTAATTGTACCTAAATCGTTGCCGTTTATAGGTAATGATCTAGAAGCCATACCGGGATAGGTTACCATAATGTAATCTGCCTGGGTTCTTGGGGTAATACTAAAGTTACCCGATGCATTGGTTTTAGAACTCTGATTGGTGCCTTTAACAGACACATTCGCGCCAATTAGTGGGTTACCTCCATCATCTACTACTGTACCTGTAATTGCACCAGATTGTGCAAATGCATTAACAGAAACAAATGTGGCAATCAGCACTAAAAGCGTTTGAAGTAGTTTTCTGATACTCATCTTCTTTTGTTTTTTTGTTTTGTTTTTTTAATTTGATTAGAATACTTAATTTAATTACCATTTACATTAATTGTAGGTCAATAAGCTAATTTTGTATAGAATTGACATAAAATTAATATAAGCGATATGCAAATATAACAAAACTTTATGTTTTTTATAAATTTTGATATTCAACAAATGTTGATAATTAATGAGTGTTGCAAGTAAAAAGCCGCAAAATAAATTTGCGGCTTTGAAAAATTTTACCTAAAAGTTTTAAACTACTATGAATTTATTAATCATTCACTTGCATTGGCACTACTTGATTCACTCCATCTACCACACAATTGATAAAATAAATACCATTTGTTAAAGCGTTCGTTTGAATTTCTATTTGGTTATCGCCAGATAGCAAAGTGCCGTTATACAATGTTTGTAATACTCTTCCAGTAGCATCTACCAATGTAATTACGGCATTGCTATATATTTTAACTGTAATAATTAATTTTGTCTTATCTGTTGCCGGATTTGGATACAACATGGTTGCAAAGTTTGCATTAGCTTTAGTATCAAAAATGCTAGAAGGTCCGCTAGCGCCACTACCTAAATTGATATTGGTGTATATTTTATAATCGCCAGGTTGTAATGTAATGCTTTTTGATCCGCCACTTACGCTAATACTATCTACCCCCATATAGTTGTACCACTTACCATTTGCCGGAAATACTTGATTGAATGTTTGTGCAATTACATCAAAGTTGGCAACAGTTACTAATTTTAAGTCTGCATGATTCAATACTAATTTTTTTACCAATGAATTTCCTAAATCGGTACCAGATGCTTGCAATGTTGCGCCATTAAACACATTTGGTTTTAGGGCTCTTAATTTGTTCATTCTTGCTATGGCATTATAAATGCTCTTGCGCTCTGGCACTGCATAGTAGTCCCAACGGATAGGCTTTTTAGCTAAGCGGCAATTATTATTGATACTTAAATCTTCACAGGTATTGATGCTAAAATCATAGCCTAATTCGCCAAATTGCCAAATCATTTTTGGACCAGGAATCATTAGCAAAGTAGCATGCAAAGCTTCTTGGCGCTTTAATGCAGTGTTTAAAGATTTTACATTATAGCCAGTAATGGTTTTACCATTTTGCAAATCCATATACACAATTCTTTCTTTGTCGTGGCTTTCTATATAACTTATCAAAGAAGGATTGTTATAGCCAGTTCTATTTTTGTAATAAGTACGTGCTACACTTGCACTGTTTGCAGAATTCCCCATTGCATTTTCGCCAAACTGATAATTTTCTTCATCCCATACTAGCATTCCATAATTGCCTAATTCGCTTTCTTCTTGGTCGCTACCAAAAAACTCTAATATGCAATAACTATTTGCACTAGCTGCTTGCATACTATCGTAATAATTTTTCCAAATGGCCACGCGGCTAGCATCGTAGTTGCCCCATGCTCCAACATTTGTTGGGTTGTTGGTTTGTGTAAATCCTTTCGCCAAATCCCAACGGAAACCATCTATTTTATACTCTTGCAACCAATGTTTAATAAAGCGATGCACATGATATTTTGTCATGTTGCTTTCGTGGTTAAAATCGTTAAACACATTAAATGGATGTTTCGCATCTTCATTCAACCAAGGATTATCTGCGCTTGGTTTGTTGGTGCTATTGTTCCAATATAGTTTTGCTAATGGGCTTTGGCCAGTTACATGGTTCAATACAGCATCCATCACTACAGCAATTCCTTTTTTGTGTGCCTCGTCTATCAAATGCTTTAAATCGTTTTTAGTGCCGTAATATTTATCTGGTGCAAAAAAGAAATCTGGATTATAGCCCCAGCTTTCATTTCCATCAAATTCATTTATTGGCATTAATTCTATACAGTTGATTCCTAATGTTTTAAAATAGTTTAATGAATCTATAATTGAACCATAATTGTGCTTAGCTTCAAAGTCGCGAAGTAATAATTCATATACAATTAGGTCTTTTTTATCTGGCCTTGTGTAGCCAGTAGCTGTCCAAATATAAGGCGTTTGTGCTGTTTGAAAAGTACCAACAATACCACTTTGCCCAGCAGGGTATGCAGGAATATTTGGGAAAGAACTACTTGGAACAGTAGCATCATTCCAAGGGTCAAGCACCATTTCGCAATACGGATCTGTAGTTACAATAGTACCATTTACCAAATATTGAAATTTATAAATCTGCCCAGGAGTTAAGCCCGAAACGGTTGTCCACCAGCGCAAACTGTCAGGTGTCATTTGCATGACATCATTGCAGCTAGCACTCCAATTATTAAAACTACCCATTAGCAATACACTATTTTTATGCGGTGCATACAATACCAGTGTTACAGAAGTATCGCCAGGTAAATAATTAATACCATCTTTTACGCCACTTGGCAAAGCTGCTGTAGCTATCGTACCTCCATTGATAAAAAAGTGTAAAGTATCTGCTTGTGTAGTGGTTCCATCATTAGCCACAGCTATCAATTCGTTGCCGCAAGCTTGGATAAGTGTAGGAGTAGCCAACAAACTAGTAATGCTGCTACCTGTGCCAATATTGGCACCATTCAAATACAAAGTAATGGTACTTGCATTATTGGTTACCGCTTCTACTGGCAAGTTCTGCCCTAGGCTTACTGCAATTGGCTCTGGCCAAGGATTAAAGCGTGGTTCTGTAGGTGGTTGATTGAAGCGCAATTGCAATCCACCTGCAGCATCTACTGGTACAAACATATCGCTGCCATCGCTATTGCGCTGCACAGTATTGCCCAAAGCATCTCTAAATAAAATTGCTATTTTCAATATTTTTTCGGCAGGATAAGGCATACCAAAATAAGTACGCAAATTGCCCGGCATGGTAAATGTCCAACGGCTATTGCCAATATGGGTGCAATGATTGCCAGGATAATTGGCAGCCCAGCTTGTATCTACATAGCGCCAATCGGTACTGCTAGTGCTAGAATCCGTAATGAGCCCGAAATGCACATACACATTATTGGTATCTGCAAAGTTTAGCAAAGCAGTATTGCCCTTTGCGCCATTGCAGGTAATTACTACATTACCACCTTGTATATCATTCAAAAAAGCTGGAGTCCAATCTAACAATGGACCTTGTGCAAATGCCATTTTTGTAGCAAAACAAAAGCATAATAAAACTATTTTTTTCATTGAAAACTATTTTAATTATTTATAAATGGAAAGATACTGTAGGATTTAGAAAAATAAGAATATGCAATAATAAAATTATAAAAATTTTACAATCAATGCAATTGTATTACATTTGAATCAAGATATTTTAAGCAAATGAAAGTACTTTACATTTTTATATTATTACTTGGCAGCCAACAAATATTGCATGCCCAAAAAGTGTTGGATTACAAAACAAAAACTAGCGCCAATCAAGCCGAAAGAGCATTGCTATTAGAATTGCTACGCAAAGCAATGTATAAGGAGTTTAAACAAGAATTTGTATTTGCGGTAGATAGATTGAATGTGTACAACGGTTATGCTTGGCTAAAAAGCAATGCCAGTAGGAAAGATGGCAAGGAGATTAAATTAGATGCCGAAATACCTTATGACTGCTGCCATGTAGAAGCCCTATTTGTAAAAAAGAATGGGAAATGGCAGATTTATGAATATGGTAGTTTTAGCACAGATGTTTGGTGGGTAAGCCTTTGGGATGATAAGAAAATACCAATTAAGGTATTTGGAGATGATTATTTTGAAGTGAAGGAAGAGTAGGATGAAATTGAATATGCTTTCTCAATTCTTCGGATTGGAGGAATAACATGGATTTGTCGTAGACAAATATTTTTAGTGCTACTTGCAAGTATAATTTGCATAGCCTAATTTTAGTATTCTATCCTTTTTTTATCCAATAATAAGTACTTATTGCAATAGATATTGTAACTTCACAACACGAATTTTTAAATGATAGTTTTAAAATTATGAGTTATAGTAAAATATATGCAGCTTGTCGGGAGACAAGCCCACGCTACCCCGCAAGTCTGAAGACTTGGGGGAGCAGCATTACTTTTTCTCTCTGTTTACTATTATTTTTTACAAGTTGCATGACCAAAAAAATCTCAAGTTCTAAAACGGATTTGCATGCAAAGTTTACTACCTCTATACGTTGTAGTGCTACCAATAATGGATATAACATTTTTGTGCAAGACCAAAGTACAATTCCAAATGATAACCAAAATATTAGATACACTTGGTATATAAATGGCAAAAATTTTGTTTTGCGAAATAAATTGTTAGAAGGAGAAAGCCATGGCAAATGCGATACAATTACTTTACAGTTAACAGATACTGAAACCAAAATTAATTACTATCACACAGAAATTGTATGCTTGCCAGAATTGCCACAGGCTAAATTTACAATTGCTAAAACCACAGACCCATTATTTACAAATGAGCATCCTAGTATTTGCGAAGGACAAGCTTTGCACATCCAAAATTTAAGCACTGGAGCTGCACCAATTAATGCTTTTTGGGATTTTGGAGATGGTACTTTTAATAATATTTGGAATCCAACAAAAGTATATGATTATAGTGCACTAAATAATATGAGTATCTGGCCAATGATTACAGTAATTGTTACAGATGCTTATGGATGCACTGATAGTGCCTTTAAAATGATAGATGTTCTAGATAATAATTTTGAATTTAGTCCTTTAGGCTTAGATGTAATAGTGGATACTTCCAATAAAATAGATTTACAATTTAAAGTTTCTGCGTTAGCCTGTAATTCCCTAACTAATCCACCAATTGAATACACATGGTTTGCAAATAATAAAATTATACAAGATAAAAGCCCAAATAATAATTTATTAGTACCATTTACCAAACAAATGGATACTTTGTATGTGCGACTAACAGATGCTAGAGGTTGTTTTTTGGATGTAATGCCACCTGAGTCCTACAAACTTTATCAAAAAAGTATAAACGCAAAAAAAAATAAAAAACAGTAAATTTATTTTGTAACTTTATTCTATAATATTCAAAAATGGAATCAAATCTTTTTCATAAATCAAACTATTATATTGTGCAAAAAATAAAATTTAGCTTACCTGCTGGAGCCTACATGGTGCAATTAATAGAAGATAAACAATTGATACAAACACAAAGATTATTAATTAATAGCAAATAATTATTTTAATGAAAAAATGGATTTTCGCAATTAGTATATTACTATTAGCATTTAGTGGATATGCACAAAACCTTGGTAGTTTGCAATGGGTAAGTGGTGGTGGTAGTGCTACTAATAGTGGCTCTCCAGGCAACTTTGATGAAGGAGTGTATTTTATGGGTACTGATGTGCATGGCAATGTGTATGCAGCATCGGAAATAAATAGTGCTTTGCCCCAATTAGATAGTTTCGCCCCTAATGCTGGTTTAGGCAATATGGATTTAATTTTGTTTAGCTACAATTGTGTAGGCCAATTGCGTTGGGTACGGCAATTTGCTTGTGCTGCTAGCGAAAAATTATCAAGTATGAATATAGATAAAAATGGTAATTGCTATATTTCAGGTTTATTAGTAATTAAT
Organism: uncultured bacterium; assembly: GCA_903921675.1. Lineage (GTDB taxonomy): Bacteria > Bacteroidota > Bacteroidia > Chitinophagales > Chitinophagaceae > CAIXQW01. The sequence continues at coordinate 7,754 of CAIXQW010000058.1, forward strand.
CCAACAAGTGGTATTTATGGCA
>CAIXQW010000059.1 GCA_903921675.1 uncultured bacterium
AATAGCAGAAGAATTTAACGATAAGAAATTAGTATATGCTACACCAGCCAAAAAATCTAAAAAGGTAGATGGGAATAAAGGGATAACATCTAATACTATTTCAGAAAATGGTACCAACACTAATATAGCTAAATCTAATCATACAATTACTTTAGCAAATAATATTGCAACTACTGATAAAAAAGAAGAGGTAACTAAAACAGATGCTAAGCCTAAAACAAATGCTTCCACTACCAACTGGGCTCAAAAAGCTATGGAAAACATGGTAGAAACCACTAAGCGCTTGGGTTATATCAAAATATTTAATCAGAAGTTAGAAGTAAATCCAGGTGTGTTTGCAGGAATCAATGGTAGTTTTTTTAATACAGAACACGATTTTGGCGGCTTCCAAACTGGTACAAATTTGATGATTCAGATTGGTAAAAATTTAAGCTTAATTCCGCATCTAGGCTTTTATTATCGTAACAATGGCGGATATGGTATTAAAGATTATCAAACTACTATTACCAACCAAAATGTAAAAATATCTACGGATGGTTTAAGTAATATATATTCTTATCAATTAGACAGCACAAGAGTAAATTACAATTTTAAACATATATATAGTTTTGAAGCGCCAATTTTATTGCAATATAATCGTAGAGATTTTGGATTCTATGGTGGTGTTAATTTATCTTATGGACTAAAAATGAATACCGTAAATAACTCCAAATCTTTTACAGAACAAAAAGAAATAATTTTACCGTTAGGCGCAGCATACGCTTATCCAGGTTCTCAAAGCACTTATTATAAATCCACCGATTTCCAAAGCCGATTTGGTATTGGGTATGTTGTGGGAGGTTCTTACGATTTTCATCCAAATTTATATGTAGATTTTAGAATAACCCAAAATTTATGGGATAATAGCGGTACACAATCTGCAATAGAAATGAGTAAAAAAATGTTCCGTGTACCTAGTTTGCAATTAGGAATTGGATATCGATTTAAAGAAAGAGAAAGAGCTAGGTATTAATATCTTTTGTAAGAAATTAGTTTTTCTTTTATTCCCAAAAAAGTCGCAGTTGTTCCCCAAAGTTCTGCGACTTTTTGTTTTTATCACCAACAAAATAAAATGTAGTCTAAATTATACGATTGGATTTGAAGTGCGAAAATACAAACAAGTTATTTGGGATTACCCCGATTTAGAATTTATTCATATTACGAATGCAACCTTATAAAAAAAAATAATTTACAAATACTTACATCTATTCAGGATTTCTAATGCGGAATTTGGTTTTAAATAATCTTATCTTTACCATATGAAGGTAATTGTAAACGATGTAGTAGCGGCATTAGAGCAGCTAGCTCCGGTGGCATACCAAGAAAGCTATGATAATGTTGGCTTGTTGGTTGGTAATAAAAACCAAGAGGTAAGTGGTATATTGATTTCATTAGACTGCACAGAAGAGGTGGTACAAGCAGCTATCAACCAAAAAAATAATGTAATAATCTGTCATCATCCAATCATTTTTAAAGGTTTAAAACGTATTACAGGAGCAAATTATGTAGAAAGGGTGGTAGTGATGGCAATAAAAAACGACATTGCAATAATTGCCTGCCATACAAATTTAGACAATATGCAGGCTGGTGTAAATGCCAAAATTGCAGAAAAATTGGAATTGCAAAATTGCAAAATATTGGTACCGGGTAAAAATACAATTCGTAAATTTTGCACTTATGTACCGCAGCATTACGCAGAAAAAGTAAGAGAAGGATTGTTTGAAGTAGGCGCAGGCCAAATCGGCTTATATCGCAACTGCAGCTTTAATACAGAAGGCGTTGGTACGTTTCAGCCATTAATTGGTAGTAATCCAATGGTTGGGAATGCTGGTGGAAGTGAAGAAAATATAGATGAAGTAAAAGTAGAAGTAATATATCATAAACATTTAGAAAGCAACATTATAAAAAAATTAAATTCATTTACTTATTATGAAGAAAAAGCATATGAAATTTATGAAATTACAAATATTAACCAGTCTATAGGAGCAGGTATGATAGGTACATTTAACATACCGATGCCACCTAGTGAATTTTTAAAAAAAGTAAAAAAGGTATTTCAAACGGGTTGTATTAGATATACTTCCTTAGAAAGAGATATTCAAAAAGTAGCCTTATGCGGTGGTTCTGGCAGCTTCTTATTAGCGGATGCCATAAGCCAAAAAGCGGATGCATTTATTAGTGCCGACTTTAAATATCACGAATTTTTTGATGCAGATGATCAAATTATGATAACTGACATTGGTCACTATGAAAGCGAACAGTACACAAGTGAAATATTTTATGATTATTTACGAGAAAAATTTACTAATTTTGCAATCCAAATAAATTCAGGAAACACCAATCCTATCAATTATTTCTAATATTAAAATATGGCAGTAAAAGACTTTTCAGTAGAAGAAAGATTAGTATCACTAATCAAAGTACAAAAAATCGAAAGCAAAATTGATGATATCAATAAATTGCGTGGAGAATTACCAATGGAGGTAAAAGACTTGGAAGATGAAATAGAAGGTTTACGCACACGCAAGACTACAGTGATGCATGAAGTAAAAGGAATTGAAGATTTTATTTCTCAAAAAATACAATTGCAAAAAGATGCTGCAGACTTTTTAAAGAAATACGAAAAGCAACAAGGCAATGTAAAAAATAGCCGTGAGTTTGAAGCTATCAACAAAGAAATAGAATTGCAAGAACTAGAAATTAAAGCTTGTGACAAACATATTCGTGATGCAAATGAAGATATTGCAGAGCTAATGAACAAAATATCTGATGTAGATGAGCGCTTAGGTGCAAAAGAAGAAGTGTTAGCTACTAAACAAGTAGAGTTGGATAAAATTATTGCAGAAACGCAAAAAGAAGAAGCTGTATTGCTAGAAAAAGCAAATGCTGCAAAAGCTTCTGTAGAGCCTCGTTTATTAATTGCCTACGAAAGAATTCGTAAAAGTTATAAAAACGGCCTAAGTGTAGTAAGTTTAGATAGAAACAGTTGTGGTGGTTGCTTTAATGTAATTCCTCCTCAGCGTCAAGCAGATATTAAAGCACGTAAAAAAGTTACAGTATGCGAACATTGCGGTAGAGTTTTAACTGATGTAGAATTGTTTGAATCTGTAGAAAATTAATACCAAATTGAATAACAGACAAAGCGCCTACTTTTTGTAGGCGTTTTTTATTTGCAGCATATTTTAAAAGTATATTTGTACCATTAAATTGTAAATGACTAAAAGAGTTTATTTTATCATATTTGTCTTGTGTATTGTAAAAATTTCGAATTCGCAAACTTTGCAATTAGAAAATAATGAGCATTGCAAACAAATTTACCATCAAATAAGTGCATTAAAAATAGATGAATCTACCAAAGAGATTTTTGATGAATTAAAGGCAAAGCCAAATAATGCAATGCCTCTGCTATTGGCAAATTATATAGATTTTTACGAATTGTTTTTCAATGAAAATCCTACTGAATATGAAAAAAGAAAATTAAACGAAAGTAAACGGATTGATATATTAAATACTGCAAACCCAAATTCTCCTTTGTATTTGCATGCCAAAGCCATGATATACTTGCAATGGGGTTTAATAAAACTAAAGTTTAAAGATTATTTTAGTGCTGCCAAAGATGTAAGAAAAGCATTTCAATTATTTAATGAAAATAAAGTGAAATTTCCACAATCCAATGTAGGCGATGCATATATTGGTAGCTTGCAAGCCGCAATAGGCACTATACCTGGCGAGTTCAAATGGGTGGCTAATTTGTTGGGCATGAAAGGGAATTTAAATAGTGGTGTAGCTTTGATACAAAAGGCGCTTAATAATTCACAAAATATTTTCCCAGAAGACGCATTGTTTTTTTATGTATATGTAAAACAATATTTGCAAAATGAACCTAAGCAAGCATGGCAAGAACTAAAAAAATACAGAACTAAAACTGCCAATAATAGACTACTTACATTTATGACTGCAAATATAGCAGTCAATCAAAACAAAGCTGATGAAGTAATCAAGGTAGTTTTAGAAAATTATAATCAAAAAGGATTTTTACAAATTCCAATATTAGATTATGAATTGGGTTGCGCTTATTTATATAAATTAGATGATAATAGTATCTATTACTTTAGCAAGTATATAAATAATTTCAGAGGAAAATTTTATTTGAAAGATGCATATTACAGAATGGCAATGATGAAGTATATAGCTGGCGATAATGCAAAAGCAACGCAATTTGCAAATGCTATATTACAACAGAAAAATAGTGATGCAGATGCCGATAAAAATGCACAGCAATTTGCAAAAAACATGGAATGGCCCAATAAGGATTTATTGAAAATTAGATTTTTGTATGATGGCGGATATTTTCAAAAAGCATTGCAAATAGCAAAAAAATTTCAACCGCAAGCCAATACTTTATTAGAATACCATTATCGCAAAGCAAGAATATTTGATGAAATAAATAATAAGGATAGCGCCATTCAAAATTATTTGACCACCATTCAACTTGGTAAAACTGCAACCACTTATTTTGCTGCCAGAGCTGCATTGCAACTGGCAATGCTTTATGAAGCGCAGAATAAAAAAGAATTAGCCTTTCGGTATTTTACGCTTAGTATGAACATGGAAAATAGAGAATATAAAAATAGTATAGATATGCGTGCAAAAGCAGGCTTGCAGCGTTTAGGTAAATAAGGTAGCATATTAAATAAAATTAAAATTATCAATTCACTTTATTTTTTAATTTAGCATACTATAATTTTTTTACATCTAAATAATTCATTTATTTTTACATTGTGCTTACCAAATTATTTATTAAAAACTTTGCCATCATTAGCCAATTAGATTTGCAATTCCAAAATGGTTTGATAGCCTTAACTGGAGAAACTGGTGCAGGTAAATCAATTATTTTAGGTGCTATTAATTTACTATTAGGCGCAAGAGCAGATAGTAATAGTTTGTATAACATAGAAGAAAAATGTGTTATTGAAGCGCATTTCTCTGCAAAACAAAATCATGCAGCCAAATTATTTTTACAAGCAAATGATATAGAGCCTCACGACGAAATTATTATACGTAGAGAAATACAAAGTAATGGTCGCTCCAGAGCATTTGTAAATGATACACCTGTGGTTTTAAACCAGTTGGCTTCTTTAGGCGAAATGCTGATTGATTTGCATAGACAGTTTGATACACAAGAAGTAAAAGATAGCGATTATCAATTAGAGGTGTTGGATACAATTGCAACTAATTCATCTAATATAGCAGAATATAGTTTAAAGTACAAAACTTGGAAAGAAGCTACGAATTACTTAAATCAAATGCAAACGGAGCAAATGAATTTGCGAAAAGAACACGATTACAATCAATTTTTGTTTGATGAGTTGGATAAAATTTCATTGAAGGAAAATGAAATAGAAAATGCAGAAGAAGAATTGGCTATTTTATCCAATGCAGAAGGATTGAAAGAAAATTTAAATAAGGCGTTGCTTACATTACAAAATAGCGAAGCACCTATTATTGTAGAATTGAAAAATACTATCAATTTATTAAATCACCATGCTACCACTATTAAAAAATTGCAGCCATTATTAGAAAGAATAAATATTAGTTTGATAGAACTAAAAGATATTGCTGCAGAATTAGAATCTATTGAAGAAAGTATAGAATTAGATCAGGATAAATTAAATATTATATTAGATCGATTTAATGAAGGTACTCGTTTGCTAAAAAAACATAATTTAACTTCTACCGACCAATTATTGCACTTGCAAGCTGCTTTAGCAGAAAAATTATTAAAGGTTACCAATGCCGATTTGCAAATTGCAGAAGCAAAAGAAAATGTAGATATTGCATACCAAGATATGCTAAGTATTGCAGAATTATTAACAGAACAAAGAAATAAAGCTGCATTCCAAGCAATGCAGCAAGTAAATGATTTACTTTCAAAAGTAGGCATGCCTGCTGCAAATTTAAAAATAGAATTACAAAGTGTTGCATGCAATGCACATGGCTGCGATAAAGTATTATTTTTGTTTGATGCAAATAAAACAAATAAATATTTGCCAATTGCAAAGGCTGCAAGCGGAGGGGAGTTAAGCAGATTAATGCTTTGCATCAAAAGTTTATTGGCAAAAGCGAATGGATTATCTACTTTGGTTTTTGATGAAATAGACACAGGCATTAGCGGAGAAGTAGCTAAGCAAGTGGGTTTAATTTTACAAGAATTATCTTTGCGTCATCAAATTGTTACTGTAACACATTTGCCGCAAATAGCAGCAAAAGCACAGCATCATTTATTTGTTTACAAAAGTGCTGATGCAGATGGTAGTATTCGTACTAAAGTAAAATTGTTAAGTACACAAGAGCGCATCACACATATTGCAGAAATGCTAAGCGGCAGCCAACCTACAGAAACTGCATTGCAAACTGCAAAAGAATTAATGGAAATTTAAATGGTAGCTTTTGTTCCTGATAATCATTTATGGTTTCCACCAATAGAAAATGCCGATGAGGATGGTCTTGTGGCAATTACATTAGATTTTTCTATAGAGAGAATTTTGTTGGGTTATCAATCTGGTTTATTTCCATGGTTCGAAAAAGAAGGACTTTACCATTGGTTTGCACCCAACCCAAGATGCGTACTTTTTCCTAATGAATTAAAAGTAAGTAAAAGCATGAAACAAGTGCTAAAGAAAAATGAATTTACTTTTCGTATCAATACTAGTTTTGTGGATGTAATGATTAACTGTGCAAATGTAGCCAGGAAACCAGTGTTTATGAATGGTATTTTGTACCCGAATGATAGCACATGGATTACCCAAAGTTTTTTAGATGCTTACAGTAATTTACAGCAATTGGGTTTTGTAATATGCGGAGAAGCATGGCAAGATAATCAATTGGTAGGTGCAGTGTATGGTGTACATATTGGAAAGGTATTATATGGCGAAAGTATGTTTGCATCTAAAACCAATGCCAGCAAATTTGCATTTATTAAATTAATAGAATACTTAATGGCTAACCATGATTTGCAATTAATAGATTGCCAACAACCATCTCCACATTTATTAAGCTTAGGAGCAAGAACTATCCCCATTATAGATTTTAAAAATTTATTAGAAAAGTATGTTGGTCAAATTATTATTGCTTAATTTGGTGTAAATACTATTTCCTAAAATTGCAATCAAATGATATTCCACTATCAATAAATAAATATTTTCATTACCTTTAAATCCTAAAAACAATAAATAGCATGTACAATTTACTAAAAGGAAAACGCGGAATTATATTTGGTGCATTAGACGAAAGTTCTATTGCTTGGAAAGTGGCTTTACAGGCGCACGAAGAGGGTGCAGTGTTTACATTAAGCAATGCGCCAATAGCCATGCGTATGGGTAAAATTAATGAACTAGCTGCTACTTGTAACAATGCAGTAATCATTCCTGCAGATGCTACAAGCATGGAAGAATTAGCAAATGTATTGACAAAAAGTATGGAAGTGTTAGGTGGAAAAATAGATTTTGTTTTACATAGCATTGGCATGAGCCCTAATGTGCGAAAAAAAATTCATTACACGCAAAGCAATTACGATAACTATATGAAAAGTATGGATGTAAGTGCCATTAGCTTGCATAAATTATTACAAGCTGCTATGCAGCTAGATGCAATTAGCGAGTGGGGTAGTGTAGTGGCGCTTACTTATATTGCTGCCCAAAGAGTGTTTCCAGACTACAATGATATGGCAGATGCAAAAGCATTAATGGAAAGCATTACACGCAGCTTTGGCTATCATTATGGAGTAAAAAACAAAGTGCGTATTAATACAATTTCGCAGAGCCCTACACGCACTACAGCAGGCAGTGGTGTTAGTGGTTTTGATGCTTTCTTTACTTATGCTGATAAATTATCGCCACTCGGTAATGCAAGTGCAGAAAGTTGCGCCAATTATTGCATTAGCATGTTTAGCGATTTAACGCGTATGGTAACTATGCAAAATCTTTTCCATGATGGCGGCTTTAGTTTTACAGGTGTGAGTGAGGCTTTGATAGAAGAAATGAGTAAAGAAAAAGAGTAAGATAATTTCTATCGTTCAAAAATAATTTGACGGTTTACAAATGTTGATGAAATCCCTGGTAATCCAAAAAATGCCAGGGATTTTTTTATGCTTATATTCAAAATATTAAAATCAAGTCTATTTCATACCGATTGCATTTATGAAACAGATCGATAATTTTGTCTGCACATCTATCACATCGGTATTTACCAATATAAGATTTGATCTGAAAAACAAATCATATTGGCATCAGTATACTACCCCTGCGAATCTCCCTGAAAAACTTTTTTTACAATTTTATCCATACTGCGTAAGTAATTTCGTAAAACTTATTATTTTCTGAGTTTTAGTAATCTATCAAACAATGCTGCAGTAGCAATAGCATCACCTTCTGCACGATGCCTATTATTAATAGTAATACCAATTTGGTCGCAAAGCTTTCCAAGGCTATACGATTTATAACCTGGCATTAATTTTCTGCTCATTTGTACTGTACATAATTTTTTTCTTTCAAAATGATAGCCCAAAGCTGTAAACTCCCCATGAATAAAATTATAATCGAAGCTAACATTATGTGCTACAAATGTTCTGTCTTCTGTGTATTCTACTATTTTTCTAGCTACTTGCGCAAAAGTTGGTGCATCTTTTACCATTTCATTGGTAATACCAGAAATACTTGTGTAAAAACTGCTGATATAGCATTCTGGATTAATTAATGTAGAAAATTTATCTACTACGTTTAGCCCATCATGTATTACAATACAAATATCAATAATTCTGCCGCTAGGGTAATTAAATCTTCCTCCGCAAGTTTCTATATCTACAATGGCAAACATTTTAGCGAAAGTAATAATATTGCGTCAATTTTGTATAAAAACTATCAGGCAGATTTGGTGTTTATTTACTTTGTATATTCCCAACTACTTTCAAATTTTGTAATCTATCAATTAATAATTACTTTTATGCCATGAAAAAATTGAGACTTTTTGGATTTTCTATATTAATGGCAGCGTCTATGCAAGCAAATGCGCAATGGGTGACTGATTTAACTGTCAATACACCAATTTGTTCTGCAAGCAAAATACAATCAGAGCCTAGCATAATTCCTGATGGCGTTGGTGGCGCATATATGGTTTGGAAAGATTATCGTAATTTAAATACACCCGATGCTTTTTTGCAACGTGTAAATAAAGATGGCATACAAGTATGGATTGTAGATGGATTGAACTTAGTAACGAATCCGCAAGACCAAAGCACTCCGCGTATTGTAAGTGATGGCAACTATGGTGTAATAGCTGTGTGGAGCGATTTTAGAAATGGTACAGATAGAGATATTTTTGCACAACGCGTAGATAGTAGTGGTATTATTCAATGGACTTATAATGGCACATTGGTGGTAGGAAAAACTACGAGAGAATACAACGAAAGAATTATTAGCGATGGGCAAGGTGGAGCAATTATTGCTTGGGAGCAAGGTAATACAGGTAGTATAGATGTTTGGGCTCAACGTATTGATGCCAACGGTGTGCCAATGTGGGATACCAACGGAATTGCATTAACTACCGCATTTGCCAATAAAACTTTACCCAGAATGGTTTTAAGTCCAGATTCTATGATATATTTTGTTTGGCAAGATAACCGTAATGGACAATCAGATATTTATGCGCAAAAAATGGATTTAGCAGGTAATAGAATGTGGGGTAATGCTGCTAAGCCAGTGATAAATGCTACAGACCAGCAAACGGAACCACGTTTGGTATTAACTGAAAACGGATACGGCATTTATGTAGCTTGGGTAGATAGAAGATTTGGCTTTGGCAATCAGGATATTTTTGCGCAAAAATTAGATAGCGCTGGTACAAGAAAATGGGTGCCATCTGGAGTACCTTTGGTAATGGCTGCTAATAATCAAAATGCTGTAGATATTACAGCTACTAATAAATACAAAAATGGTTTTGTAGCTACATGGCGCGATTATCGTGTTAATGCAGGAACATCTGATGTGTATGCACAAAAAATTGATAGCCTTGGTGTAGTGAAATATGCAACAGATGGTATTGTAATTGCTAATGCTTCTGGCGACCAATTGAATGCGCAAATAGCACAAGATACCAATGGTGGTGTGATTATAGCTTGGCAAGATAAAAATGGTGGAAACTCTAACTTGCGTGCGCAAAAACTAGATACTGCTGGTGTGGCACAATGGGGAAATTATGCAGATATCAGTACTGCAGTTGGCGAGCAACAAAATCCGCAAATTGTAGCAGATGGCGAAGATGGATTGATTTGTGTATTTGAAGATATTAAAGACACTGCTAATCAAAATATATTTGCACAAAGATTGCGCAAAGGTGGAAGATTTATTCCTACTACTGTTAACAACTTCCAAGATATGCAAGTAGCAGTTTATCCAAATCCATTTACAAGTTTTGTAACTGTTACTACAAATACTACTGCTAATATTGATTGTAAAGTATTAGATATGATGGGCAGAGAAGTAGCAAGCAACATTACAAAAGCTAATAATGCATTGCAAGTAGAAGTTAAAGCAACAGCAGGTATTTACTTTTTGCAATTGAAAGCTGAAGGTAGAGTGCATGTGGTAAAGGTGGTAAAAGAGTAATGCTAATTGATAGCATTACAAGTAGATGAAGAATTGTTATTTTTTAAAGTGAAACGTAATGTTTCACTTTTTTTTATACTAATTTTTAAATTATTGGTCCATACCCATTTATTTTTAATTACCCAACCTTACTACTTCAAAATCTCCATTCTCATATACAATTTGATTAGTTGTAAAATTTGCGCCTGCTAATTCTCCATTGCTTTTTAGCCTGATGTAATATTCTATGCCATATCTTTTTATTTCTTGGCTTAATTCTTCGGCAGTAAAATCATATTGCTCGATGCTATAAAATTGGTTGTGGCTGATATAGTTTACTACCCATAAATTGCCAGCATCTCTGCTATTGCTTATTATTTTTTTTCCTGCTATGCCCAATGTTTTTAATTGATTAGCTATCTGGAAATTCTGTTTGCCTTTGTCGCGCCATGCTTCTAAATTATAAATTGGATATGCAATAATACTAATGCAGAATACAATTGTTGCAATTTTTTGCTGCCATGTATACGCTAATTTTTGCACCCAAATACCTGCAAAAACTATTGTACCAATTAGCATTAGCCAAATATATCTAGTTTCTATATGCATGGTTAAATACCCCAATGGCACTAAGGCTATTGCTAAAATAAATGCATCAAAGGTGCTGATATTTTTTTTGCGAAGCATTACTAAAATACCAATTAGCAAAAGCGGAACTACAAAACAAGATATTTCATTCATGCAGCCAATAGACTGTAAGCAAGTATGTGCAATGCGTGCTATCCATCTTGCAAATAACGCCATACTTTCTGTAGGGCTATGAAAAGCACCTTGCGAAAAAAAAGGATCTTCCCAATAGCTAGGAGAGTTGGTGTAAGTAGGCGGCACCAGTATTTTAATTTCCGGTTTAAATGATTTGTGAGAAAGTAAATACCAGCTCATATTTAATTTGCCTGCATTACCCATTAAGCTAAATGCGCCATATTTACTTTTTAGCTGCAATGCCCAAGGTAAAATACAAAGGATGCATGTGCCAATAGCCATTATATTTTTTGCTAAATACAATTGCTTGGTTTGCCACCAATGCCAGGTATGTATTGCAGTAAAATGTAAAATAAAAAATGGTAAAGAATAAGCTTTGGCATAATAAGCCAATGCCATCATTACGCCACACAAAATGTATTTAAATAAATTGCCGTAAAAATTTTCACTTGTTGCAATTAATAAATAAACCAACACAAAAAGTAATTGCAACAAATCGCCAAATACTTGAAAGTAGCTATAATACACTGCTACTATAGGTAAAAAAAGTAAGACTGTTTTTTTGAAAAAGGAATGTGCTATAAATCTGTTTAAAAATTGTTCGATGAGTACTATTAAAATTCCCCCAAACAAAGCATTTATTTTTAATGCTACTGTAAATCCATCCATTCCTTTTTTGATAAATGGTACAAGCAGCCAACTATTCAAAGGGCTCCACAAACCATTAATGCTGCGATGCCAATCGTTGTTGGCTACTCTATCTGCTACTGTTAAATATCCCACAGCATCTGCATCCATTAAATATTGAAAATAGGGGAATGCAAGATTCCACAGCAAAATATAGATTGCTAAACTAATTGCTAAAAATAAAATGCGTTTTGCATGCATGCCGCTTATTGTATTTGGTGCTGTAAGTTAATAAAATATTTAGGAGCATGCAACATTCTGCTACCATACCAGCTAAACATTTCTCCATCTACAATTATTATTTTGGTGGAAGTCAACTGTGCTTGTAGCTCATCCACATCTTTTTGGGCAAAAGGGTAGGGCTCGCTGCTTAATAAAAGTATATCTATCTGCAAAGCTATTATTTCTTCTACAGTAATTGCTGGATATCTATTTTCTATGATGCAATTTTCAAAACTAGCTATCTTCATCATTTGCGTAATATAAGTATCCGCACCAGCGCACATGTATGGTTTTTTCCAAATCAAATAAATAGCTTTTTGCTTTTTTGGTGCAGGTAATTGTAAAATTTCTTGTTTGATTTTTACCACCAAATAATCCGCTGCATGTTTTTTATTGACTGCAACTCCAATTAGTTCTATAGCGAGCAAGGCATCATCTATGGTGGCAATGTCTGTAATAAATACTGGAAAATGTGCAGATAGTTCTTCTATTTGCTCTTTTGTATTTTCTTCTTTATTTGCAAAAATTATATTTGGTTGCAGTGCTATAATTTTAGCAATGTTTAAATTTTTAGTGCCACCAATTTTAGGAATTTCTGCTACTTCCTCTGCAGGATGAATGCAAAATTTAGTAATGCCAACAATTTCATCTTGCAAGCCTAAATCAAATAGTAATTCTGTAAGCGAAGGAACTACACTTACTATTCGTAAAGGACCACTTGGTATTTTTACTTCTCTATGTAGTTGGTCTATTACTGTGCGCAAGATGAATAACTCTTTGAAGATCTAAAATTAATACTCCGGCAAACAATAAATGCAGCGGAAATAAAGCACGAAAAACTGTTACATAAAACGTATAATCTTTAAATGCAAATACCAAGAGCATACTGCCAAATGCTATCATTACATAAGCATAATAAAAAAAACGATTATCGGTACAAGCACCTAACCACACTATTGTAAACAAAGCTATTAGCCAAGTGCGCCAATGCACATCATCAGAAAAACCAAATCCAAAGCTAGCAAATGCATCTACGCAAAACAAAACATGAGCAATGGCGATGCAATAAATTACTAATTTTAAAATAGAAGCTTCCTGAAGATGTTGAATAATATTTTTCATGATTAATCCATGAATCCTTTTTCGCGCATCCAATTATCATTATACACTTTACCTACATAGCGGCTACCATGGTCATGTAATACTACTACTACAAAATCATCTGCTGTAAATAAATCTTTACTTTTTAAAACACCAAGCACCGCAGCGCCAGCACTTGTTCCGCAAAACAATCCTTCTTCGCGTGCCAATCTGCGGCACATTAGCATACTTTCTTTATCTGGTACAGTTACCATGTAGTCTATCACCTCGCGGTTGTAATTATCTGGTAAAAAATCTTCACCCATTCCTTCTAACATATACACGCGTGTAAGACTTTCATCTACCTCGCCAGTTTCGTGCCAATGTTTCAGCAAGCTGCCTTCAGGATCTACACCAATGGTTTTAATATTAGGATTTTTTTCTTTCAAATACTTTGCAGTACCGCATAGTGTGCCACCTGTTCCTGTGCTCACGACATAAGCGGTAATTTTACCATCAGTTTGCTCCCATAACTCTGGACCAGTGCTTTCGTAATGTGCTGCGCTATTGCTTAAATTGTTGTATTGGTCTGGCAACCATCCATCTCTTTCCTTTGCAATTCTTTCGGCTACTTTGTAATAGCTTTCTGGATGATCTGCAGGCACATCTACTGGACAAATAAATACTTCTGCACCCATTGCACGCAAAATATCTACTTTCTCTTGACTCATTTTACTACTCATGGTAAATACACATTTGTACCCCAATGCAGTAGCTGCTAATGCTAAGCCCATTCCAGTGTTGCCACTTGTGCATTCTACAATAGTTCCACCTGGCTTTAATTTTCCTGAAGCTTCTGCATCGCGAATTAATTTTAAAGCTAATCTGTCTTTGATGCTATTGCCAGGATTAAAATATTCTACCTTGGCATATACAGGGCAAGGAAAATCTTTGGTGATAGCATTTAATTTTACCAAAGGGGTGTTGCCTATGGTATCTATTATATTGTTGAATACGTTTTTCATTATAAATATTGTATGGCAAAGGTAAGTGAAAAGGCTAATTATTTGCCGTTATTTAAGCCTAAATATGTCATATTATTTAACTGCCAAATAAAAATTTCACATCATCTACACTCATTGTTTTTACAAAATTTTCTTCTGCACCTACCAAGTCGTCGCTCAATTCTTTTTTGTTTTGCTGCATTAAAATAATTTTTTCTTCAATGGTATTTTTACAAATCATTTTATAAGCAAATACAGTTTTATTTTGACCAATTCGATGGGTTCTATCTATCGCTTGGTCTTGCACAGCTGTGTTCCACCATGGGTCTACTAAAAAGACATAGTCTGCTTCTGTTAATGTAATACCTGCGTTTCCAGCCATTAAACTAATTAAAAATATGCTAGTGGTATTTTCTCTATCCTGAAATTTGGATACTAAATTTTGTCTTTCTTTTAAGTCTGTATCGCCATCAAAATGGTAATAGGCAATGCCCAATTTATCTAATTCTGCTTTTATTAATTGTAACATGCCTTTAAATTGCGAAAAGACTAATGCTTTATGAGATGCTAAATTTTCTTGAATTTCTTCTATTAATAATTGCACTTTAATGCTGTCAATCCCTTCTCCGCCTTCTTCTTTTACCAGTACAGGTGCACCACAAGCTTGGCGCAGTTTTGTAATGCCTGCTAATACGCCAATTTTACTTTTACCTAATCCGTTTTTCTCAATATCTGCCATGATGCCATCATACACTTTTGCTTTTAAATTGTCGTAAAAATTTTGCTGAGCATCACTCATTTGGCACCACATTACTTGCTCTATTTTTGCTGGTAAATCTTTGGCTACTTGCTCTTTGGTTCTGCGCAATATAAATGGCGCAGTAATTCTTTTTAATTGATTTACTTTCTCTTCATTTTTTTCTCTGTCTATAGGGTTAGCATATTGCTGTCGGAAAAATTCTGGCGTGCCTAAAAGGTCTGGCAGTAAAAAATTTACTTGGCTGTATAAATCAAATGTGTTGTTCATCACTGGTGTGCCACTCAATGCAATTCTATGCCTAGCTTGTAAGGTTCTAACAGCCTTTGTACTTAATGCATTTGGGTTTTTAATATTGTGGCTTTCATCTAATACAATCACATCCCAAGGCACTATTTGTACTTTATCCAACATGCTTCTTACTTTGCCATAACTGCCAATATACACTTGTACATGTTTGCTAATAAAGGATGTTTGATTTTTATTTTCTTCATTCAATACATTTACCCTAAAATGCGGCGCAAATTTTTCTATTTCTATTTTCCAATTATATATCAAGGAGGCAGGACAAATAATTAAAAATTTATCTTGCAAATTGGTTTGTTGTTGCCATGCTAAATAGGTAATGGTTTGCAATGTTTTTCCTAAGCCCATATCATCTGCTAGGCAAGCTCCAGCGCCAATTTTGCTAAGTAATGCCATCCATTCAAAGCCTTTTTGTTGATAAATTCTTAAATCTGCTTTTATAGCAATTGGTTTGGTAAAAAGCGTTTCATTTGGGTTTTGCCATTGCACATATGCTTGCTGCCACTCTTCTTGATAATTAACGCTTTGGGCTACTGTATTAGTAGTATTCGTTTTTTGTTGTGCACTAATTAGTATCCATGCAGGAACCTGAATTTCGTTTTTGTTTATTTTACTATGCTTTAAAATAACCCCATATTCTTGTAGCCATTCGTCTGGTAGCAAACCTATCGTATCATCTTTTAGTAGTATCGTTTTTTGATTGGCGAGAATTATTTTTTGCAATTCTATAAGCTTCATTGCTTCGTTGCCAAATTGAATATGCATAGTAGCATTCTCCATATGATCTTGTGCAGAAGCATGCAATTGAAATGTAGTATGGATGGCATGCTGGCTATACCTAAAATGCTTTAGCATATCAATACCTACGATATCAATATTTTTTTCTAATAATTGATGGTAAGTATTTAAAAACCAATTTTTCTTTTTTGCATCTGCAAATGTTACATAGTAATAGCCTTTGTTTTGTTTTTCAAATGTTGGATGCAATTCTTTTAAATAGTTTACCAATTCATTTTCGTATTCGGCATTGCGTATAATATGATAAATTTTGCCATTTCTGGTAAATTGCATTTTTTCTTGAAATGGATTATCTACCACAAATCCATCGTAACTCCATTGTGGTGTCAGCATCAAATACATGCCACTCAATTCAGATATGTAAATACAAGATTTAGGCACTTCAATAATTTCATTGGCTGTAAAGCAATCGTTTCTATCTACTCGATATTTTACTTCTAATTTTTTAATAACCTGTTCTAATAATAAATCTGGCTTTAAAAAATAGTTGCCCATATCTATGCTATGCAACCAATTAATCATTTGCATATCTTCTAT
>CAIXQW010000060.1 GCA_903921675.1 uncultured bacterium
GCTACTTTTTTTTAGGAAAATCAAAAGGAGGTAAGTAAATTAGAATTTACAAACCAGATACCTAGGTTGCACTCGTTAATAATGCTGACTATTTACTATTGATACATCCGAAGAAATGAAGTAATTGGAGTGGTTTTATTTTAATTCTTAAGTATCCTATAGACTAGTTTTCAGAAAAATCCCTGTGATTTTACATACATTTGCCACATGAATAAATATTTAGTCGTTGGCCTTGGGAATATTGGCGATGAATATAATTTTACTAGACATAATATTGGTTTCGATTGTGCAGATGTATTAGCAGCAAAGCATAATGGTACATTTAGCATAGATAGATTGGCAAGCAAGGCTACAATTAAAATTAAAAATAAAGCTATCATCATTATTAAACCAAGTACTTATATGAACCTAAGTGGTAAAGCATTTAAATATTGGATGGATAAAGAAAATATTCTTGTAGAAAATACTTTTACCATTGTTGATGATTTGGCTTTACCATTAAGTACAATACGCATAAAAGGAAGTGGCAGAGATGCTGGGCATAATGGATTAAAAAATATTCAAGAAACTCTAGGCCACGATAAATATCCTAAACTGCGTTTTGGAATTGGTAGTGAATTTAGTAAAGGCGCACAAATCAATTTTGTACTTGGCAAATGGAAACCCGAAGAGTTAGATGTTGTAAAAAAGAAAATAATGCTAAGTGTAGAAGCCATCGAAAGTTTTGTGATGCAGGGCTTAGATAAAACTATGAATCAATTTAATAATCAACTAATTACTTAATTAGGCATTTTCCTAGTTTTTCAAGGCAACTAGAAAAATTAATTATCATTCTTATTTTAATTATTGCATCTACAATAATATTACATTTGCAAATATTTTCATCTATCCAAAAATGAGTAATCATAAAAATTTCAATAAAGCCTCAGCTGCCGGTTTATTAATTGCCTTAGGAATTATTTACGGAGATATCGGTACATCGCCATTATATACCATGAAAGCAATAGTAGGTGCAAATGGTATTTCGGATAAATTAATATTAGGCGCAATTAGTTGTATTATTTGGACTCTTACTTTGCAAACCACTGTAAAATATGTAATACTTACTTTAAAGGCAGACAACAATGGCGAAGGTGGAATATTTAGTTTGTATGCATTAATTCGTAGAAAAGCAAAATGGGCTGTGATACCAGCAATGATTGGTGGCGCCGCACTTCTTGCAGATGGAATTATTACTCCACCTATTACAGTTAGTTCAGCAATAGAAGGATTAGGATTACAAGAAAACTTTGGTGAATTTGGCAAAACGCAGGGTATTGTACTTGCAATTTTAGCAGGATTATTTTTTATTCAACAATTTGGTACTGGCTTTGTAGGTAAATTTTTTGGACCAATCATGTTTATTTGGTTTGCCATGCTAGGTGTTTTAGGCGTTACACATTTAGCAGATTATTTACCAATTCTAAAAGCTTTCAATCCTTATCATGCATATGTTTTATTAACTAATGAAACTGTAAATTCTACTGGATTATTAATACTGGGTGGGGTGTTTTTATGTACTACTGGGGCGGAGGCGCTATATAGTGACCTAGGCCATTGTGGTAGAGGAAATATTCGTGTAAGCTGGATGTTTGTAAAAGTTACTTTAATTTTAAATTATTTAGGTCAAGGAGCATGGTTATTAGCTACCTACAAAGGTCAAGCATTTATAGATCCGCATCAAGCACCAGCAATTATTGCTGCATTAAAAGCTGCAGCACAGGCAAAAGGTTTTATACCAAATGTTGCAGATTTTCCAAATCCATTTTATGGATTAATGCATTGGGCTTTTAAACCATTTGGAATTGCTATAGCAACTGTAGCAGCTGTTATTGCGTCTCAAGCCTTAATTAGTGGCTCATTTACATTAATATCAGAAGCTTTCCGTTTGAATCTTTGGCCCAAAGTAAAAATTAATTATCCAAGTAATGAAAGAGGACAATTGTATATTCCTGCCATTAATACTTTATTGTTTTTGGGTTGTGTAAGTGTGGTGTTATTTTTTAAAGAGTCTGGTAAAATGGAAGCTGCTTATGGTTTAAGTATTACTGTTTGTATGCTTATGACATCTGTGTTGTTTGGAACATATTTATATACAAAGCGAACTCCAAAAATGATAATTGGTGTGTATTTATTAGTTTATGTTTCTATAGAATTGTGTTTTTTAGTAGCCAATTTAGATAAGTTTGCACATGGTGGATATGTTACTGTAATTATTGGCTCTTTATTATTTACAGTAATGTTTGTATGGTTCCGCGCCAGAAAAATTAAAAATAGATATGTAGAGTTTGAAAGACTTTCTACATTTATGCCAATGTTGCAAGAATTAAGTAATGATACCTCTATCCCTAAATATGCTACGCATTTAGTATACCTAACTAGTGCAAATAATGCACACGAAATAGAGCGCAAAATCATGTACAGCATCTTAAATAAAAAGCCAAAACGTGCAGACATTTATTGGTT
This sequence comes from uncultured bacterium, assembly GCA_903921675.1. Taxonomy (GTDB): domain Bacteria; phylum Bacteroidota; class Bacteroidia; order Chitinophagales; family Chitinophagaceae; genus CAIXQW01. The sequence continues at coordinate 2,506 of CAIXQW010000060.1, forward strand.
TATACATGTAGATGTTGTAGATGAGCCTTATAGAATGGATTATGTAGTAAATACTATTATTCCAAATGAAATAATTCGAATAGAATTTAGATTAGGATTTAGGGTAGAACAACGTATTAATCTAATGTTCCGCAAGGTAATTGAGGATATGGTTAAAAACAAAGAAGTAAATATTACTAGCCGCTACGAAAGCCTTAGCAAAAACAAAGTAGCTGGCGATTGGCAGTTTATCGTAATGGAAAAATTCTTAAGCCATGAGAATGACTTACCACTTTACGAAAGAATAATAATGAATATTTATTTCTATGTTAAGCAATTTAGCCTAAGCGAAGAAAAAGGTTTTGGTCTTGATAGTAGCTATGTAGTAATAGAAAAATATCCTTTGGTAGTAGCGCCTGTACAAGAATTAAATTTAACTAGGGTAGAATAAAAAATCTACCAATAAAAATTTACAGTTTTTAATAAATCGGCTGACAAACTTTTGTAAACAGGGCAATTTAAAGCAGCTCTTTCTAAGATTTTTTTTTCTTTATCCGTATAATTTCCATTTGGAAAATGAAAAGTAACTGCTACTTCTCCTATTCTGCGAGGGTCGTTTGCCATTATTTTTTTTATATCTACTTTGGTTCCTTCTAATGGAATGGAATGTGTTCTTGCTGCAATGCCCATGATAGTAAGCATACAACTTCCTAATGCAGTCGCCACTAAATCTGTAGGGCTATATCTTTCTGCCAAACCTTGATTGTCCAAAGGTGCATCTGTTTCTATTATAGTACCAGAATATAAATGTGTAGCACTAGTTCTTAAATTTCCAGTATATATAATTTCTGAAGTCATTTCTAATATATTTTTGTAAATTTACGTTTAGAATGGGTTTAAATAAATTTTTATTTTGTGGTGCTTTACTATTTGCAGGCTTTATAGAAGCCTCGCCATTATTTGCTCAAAATGAAAATACCACCAAAACCCCAAAACCTACTATTTATAAAAGACCTATTACAAGGCAATCTGCTAAGGAAATTCCATTATTGAAAGAGCTATCTTTTGGAATTAATTTTTCCAGTATTGGTTGGGGTGCAGCGGTAGAAAGATTAGTAAGAGATGAAGAAGCAGATGGATTACTATACAAAGGATATTATGCAGATATTGCACAAATTTATCATCCTCGCGAGAACAAAACTGCAAGTATCTTAAAAAATCCTAATGGTGATAA
>CAIXQW010000061.1 GCA_903921675.1 uncultured bacterium
ATTCGTTTTTGTAGCCGTGGTATTTATAAGGAATAGCGAATCGGTAGTTGAGGATGATGCCTCAGTAGAGGAGACCATAAATACACTTTTCTGTGCCCAATTTATGCCAAGGTGTAATCCTATGGCAAGATAAAGTGATCCTGATCGTAGGAAGGCAGTTGCAAAAAGTAGGTGACCAATAGCTGTGGTATAGGATCCCAACATGACTGCATAGTTTCCCCAGGCATTCCAGGAGATCCAATGCCACACCATAAATAAGAATCCAAAAATCATATTTGCCAATCGATGCCATAATAATGGCAGGAGGAAAAGGAGAAAGATTGAGGCCGCAAACATTAACAATCCCAAAACCCTTATTGCTTGTAGGAGGCAAACCAATTATTGAACACAATATTGACAATTTAATTAAATATGGCATTGATGATTTTCAAATTTCTATCAAATATTTAGGCGAACAAATTGAAGATTTTTTTAAGGATGGGAAAAATAAAAGTGTTTTCATTAAATATATTAGAGAAAATGAACCTTTAGGTACAATAGGTTCAGCAAGTTTAGCCAACGAAATTAAAAACGAATATGTAATTATTTCTAACTCTGATTTATTAACAGATGTAAACTATGAAGAACTGTTTTTAGAGTTTATTGAAAAAGATGCAGATATTTCTGTGGTAACAATACCCTATCAAATAAATGTACCATATGCCATTTTTGAAATGAATGATAATAACATTTGTGGGTTAAAAGAAAAACCAACATATACTTATTTATCAAATGGTGGTATTTATTTAATGAAAAAGGAAATTTTAAATTTAATTCCTAAAAATCAAAAATTTAATGCAACAGATTTGTTAGAAAAATCAATAGCTACAAATAAAAAAGTTATAGCCTATTCTCATCAAGGATATTGGTTAGATATTGGACAACCCGATGAATATAAAAAAGCACAAGAAGATATTAAACATTTAAAATTTTAAAAATGAATATACTTTGGCTAATAACAGCAAGATCAGGATCAAAATCAATTATTGATAAAAATATTAAACTTTTAGGAAACAAACCATTATTAGCTTATAGAATTGAACAAGCTAAATTCACTACTATTGATAATAAAATATGGCTATCAACTGATTCGAAAAAATATGCAGAAATTGGTGAGAAATTTGGAGCTGAAATTCCATTTATTCGTCCTGAATATTTATCAACAGATGATGCGAATTCAATTGAAGTTGTATTACACGCAATGGATTTTGCTAGAAATCAAAATTTAAAATTCGACTTTATAGGATTATTAGAACCTACATCTCCATTTATAAGTAGTTCACAATTAATGGAAGCCATTCAAATTTTACTAAATGATGAGAATGCTAATGCAATAGTTGCAGTTAAAGAATCGAGGCCAAATACATTTTTTATTCAACCGCATTTAAAATACCTAAATATATTGAGTGAAAGATTTATAAATACAAAAAAATTAGGACGGCAACATTTTGAAAAGGAAATTACACCATCAGGTGGGTTTTATATTTCAAAATGGGAAAATTTTTTAAAATTCAAAACCTTTTATACACCAACAACAATTCCATATTTAGTTGATGACATTTCTGCATTAGAAATTGACGAACCAATTGATTGGGACTTTGCTGATTTTTTAATTAATAATAAAAATAAACAATAAATGAATTCATTTAAAGAGCGTTTACATCATGTAATTCCTGGTGGTGCACATACTTATAGTAGAGGAGATGATCAATTTCCATCAAATGCTCCAACCATTTTAGAGAGTGGTGAAGGAGCTTGGGTGAAAGATCCAAATGGGAAAAAATATTTAGACTATGGCATGGGCTTGCGTAGTGTAAATATAGGATATGGTAATAAAGAAATAGCTGATGCCTGCTATGCCGAAATAATGAAAGGTAATAATTTAACACGTGCAAGCATAGTAGAGTTAGAGGCAGCTGAATTGTTAGCAGCTATGATACCAAGTGTAGACATGGTTAAATTTGCAAAACATGGTTCAACAGTTACTACAGCAGCTATGAAATTAGCTAGGGCTTATACAGGTAGAAAATATATTTGTATACCAGCAGAGCAACCATTCTTTAGTTTTGATGATTGGTTTATAGGGTCTACGGTGATGAATAAAGGTGTTCCAGAAGAACATGCTTCCCTAACATTGAAGTTTAATTATAATAATATCAATTCTCTAAAAACATTATTTGAAAATTACCCAAACCAAATAGCAGCCGTCATGTTAGAACCTGCAAGTACTGTGGGTCCTTGTAATGATTGTACCCATAGTGATACCTTAAAATGTGTTGATTGTCCAAAAAATAAGGATAATTTTTTACATCAAGTAAAAAATTTATGCAAAGAACATGGAACTGTTTTTATTTTAGATGAAATGATCACAGGGTTTCGTTGGCATTTGCATGGTGCGCAAACTTATTATGGCGTCGAACCGGATTTAACTACATTTGGGAAAGCCATGGCAAATGGTTTTGCAGTAGCTGCGTTAGGTGGCAAACGCGAAATAATGGAGTTGGGTAGCATTTTAAATAATGGACAAGAACGACTTTTTTTAACCTCTACTACACATGGCGCTGAAATGAGTGCATTAGGTGCTTTTATTAAAACAGTTGAAATCATGAAAAGAGAAAACGTAGTAGATCATTTTTGGACTTACGGAAAAGCATTAATTAATTTTACCAATGATGAAGCAAGAAAAATCGGAATTGAAAATCAATTTTCCATGTTAGGCTTCCCGTGTTCCCCTAACTATATCACAAAAGATAAAGATGAAACAATTTCCTTAGCATTTAGAACATTGTTTGCACAAGAAATGATTAACAATGGCGTAATGATGCCATATCTAGCCTTTTCATATGCCCATCAACATGAAGAATTAGAATTTACGAAACATGCAATTATAGAATCTTTAGCCGTTTATAAAAAAGCTTTGGAAGGCAACATCAATGATTACCTGCATTCTCCTATTATTAAACCTGTATTTAGAAAATATAATTAATCGATGCTTTTAGAAAATAAAATATTTGTTCTAACAGGTAATAATGGTTTGTTGGGCACCAATATGCAAAATTATTTAATAGCGCAAGGAGCTATGGTAATTGGTTTAGATATCTATCAAAAAAATGAAACTAATTATAATTACATCTGTGATATTACTTCTGAAAAGCATGTAGATACGGCAATTGAAAAAATTAATACCCAATTTGGTCCAATCAATGGTTGGATAAATAATGCCTATCCGCGAACCGAAGACTGGGGTATGAATGTTGAATTAGTGCCTTACGATTCATGGAAAAAAAATGTAGATATGCATTTAAATAGCTATTTTATGTGCAGCAGAAAAGCACTACATTCTATGAAAGGGAATAAAAATGGGTCCTTAATAAATATTGCATCTATATATGGAATGCAAGCTCCAGATTTTAGTGTATATGAAGGTACTTCTATTGATAATCCGGTAGGTTATGCAGCGATAAAAGGTGGTATAATAAATTTAACAAGATATTTAGCAGCATACTATGGTAGATATAATTTAAGAGCAAACTGCGTTTCTCCTGGTGGAATATTCGACAACCAAGACCCAATTTTTGTTAAAAACTATGAAAAAAAAGTGCCCTTGAAAAGAATGGGTAATGCAGATGATATTGCACCAGCAATTGCATTTTTATTAAGTGATGGAGCAAAATATATTACAGGACAAAATATTGCGGTTGATGGAGGCTGGAGTGTTATTTAATTAATGAAGACATTATTGAAAAAATTAGCTTGTAAGGTTTTTAGCTTTATTCATACTTTGCATCAAACCTTGAGGTATAGTGTCTACAGAGATAAATATAATATAGATAAGTCCTTTATCTTTAATGGCAATGAAATTTTATTTTATGATGATGGAGAATTAATAATAAAGGAAAATTCATATATTGGTTCCTTTTCAACAATTCAAGTTTCAAAAGGATATAAAGTAGAGATTGGCAAACATTGCAAAATAAGTCATAATGTAAGAATTTATACTCAGACATCTATGGCAGATTGGGATTTTTCAAAAGAGCCAATTCCTCCTAAATATGGGAATATTATAATTGGAGATTATGTTTGGATTGGAGCCAATGTTTTTATTAATCCGGGAGTAACAATTGGAGACAATGCAATTATTGGTGCAAATAGTGTAGTTACTAAAAATATATTGCCATACACAATTAATGGAGGAGTACCATCAAAACAAATTAGAGAAAAAAAACTAAGTTAATGTTAAAACAGGTTTTTTCACATACTTTTTTATATGCTGTTGGGCCACAAATTCCTAAAATTATTAGCTTATTACTCTTACCAATATTCACACAATATTTAACAGCTAATGATTATGGTATTTATGGATTAGCTATCGCCTATATAAGTGCAATGACTGCAATTAAGGACTTAGGTATGACTCAAAAAATGGTTAATATTTTTACAAATTCAAAAAATACAAATCGTTGGCTAATTTTTTGGAAACAACAGATGGGAATATTAACATTGTGGAGTATTATTTATAGTGCTATATTATCATTCATCATATATCTAGTTTTTAATAAACTAATTGGAGCAAATATTTTTTATTTCATCGGCTTAATTGTATTGCCTTCTGTTTTTTTTGATGTAATTATTTTATTTGCAAGTCGATTTTTTCAATTAAGTTTAAAACCTTTACCTATTACAATAAATACTTTAATTAGTGGAACCACTGCACTTATCGTTAATTACATTTGTATTGTAAAATTAGATTTACACTATTGGGGGTTTTTTATTGCTAGTTTTGTAGGTAGTATGACCAGTGCAATTTTGTATTTTTATCCACTATTTTTTATTTATAAAATTTCCCCAATTTTCTATTTTAAGAAACTTCATATTTTAAAATATTTCAAAGTTTCATTGCCAACAATTCCACACAATTATTCTTCTTATTTATTAAACGCATCTGATAGATTGATATTGCAATATTTTTCAATCCCCATTAACTCATTAGGTAAGTACAATTTTGCATATACATTTGGAACATATGCAGAATTATTTGGGGGCGCTGTTGGTACAGCTGTAGGTCCTATTTACATGAAAGAATATGCTAAAAGAAACATGTTAGGTAGAAAAAATATTTACTACTTAACTATGATACTTCAGTTGTTATTTTTAATTTTTCTATCCATAGCTTCCTTATGGATGAAAGAAATTTTTACTATTTTATGTAAAAATAAAGAACTTCAGTTGTCTTACGATCTGGGAATTATTATTTTAATGGGTTATTCTATAAGGCCCTTATATTGGGCTACAATTAGTTTTTTAGGATTTTCGGAAAAAACAAATGAATTATGGAAAATATCTCTAATTGGAGGTCTAATTAATATTTCATTAAATATAATTTTTGTACCATACTATGGAGTTATGGCTTCAGCCATAAGTACTTTAATTAGCTTGATTTATATTGGAATTGCTGGTTTTTATTTAAAATCTTTCTCTAAATACAACTCAATAAATTATCATCCATTAAAATGGCTCGTTTTAATATTAACACTTACATCCTTATCTTGGGTATTAAAAGATGCTGCAATAATTATAAAATTTATTATTTCATTAGTGCTTGGAGCTAGTGGATTATATTTTACTCTACTTTTCATAAATAAATTGAGTTTAAATAATCTATAATTCTAAAAATACAACTATGAAAAATAATTCAAATTTTGCAGAAGTTTTAATGAATATCGAAGAGCTTGAATTCAACTCTTATAAAAACATAAAAATTAATAATATCATTGCTTGGCAAATAATTAAACCAAGTGTTTATTATTATTTATTAAAACAACAGTCAAGCATAAATGAAAAAAGAAATCACAAT
>CAIXQW010000062.1 GCA_903921675.1 uncultured bacterium
GTAAGGCTTCCGTAGCAACGTGTGATGTATTGTTGAAGGTCTACTTTTTCTTCGTCTGTCAATACTTTATGTGCATTGATATTAGCTTCTAATACTCTTAGTCTATCCCGTAGCATAACAATTTTATGAAAGAAAGTTTCGATAGTTACTTCTTTGCTTTGATTAGCTTTATCTGCAGGTTGCAATATTATTTTTCCACCTACCCATCTTGTACCAAGTGGCACTAACTCCTGAATATCTGCGCGACGGTCTAAAACCCTATCAATAGCTAATTCTAAATCACCAAAATCTACCACTTGCATTCCTGCGTTTGCTACTTCCTCTGCTTGTAATACACGTAAGCCATCGTAATTTTTAGCTAATGTTTTGGTGGCATCTGTGTTTTTGAACCAGATATCATAATGCTCATTGCTAGCATCTACAATTACTCCTCTACCAAATGCTGGATGCTCTACCCTGCTACCTATACCTAATTCCATAATAATTTTAAATATGGTTGCAAATGTAAATCAAGAAATGTAGATTTACCAAAACCAGAACAGCGTTTTTTTATGAAATAAAAAATAAATTCAACGCCTGAATAATGATAGTTACAAGTATAATGACTGCCACTTTGTGTGTATTACTGCAGCAGCTAAAAAACCAATTAGCAGAGGTGATAGCGCCTATTGCAATTAAACTACATGTATCAAAACCAAAACAGCAATGTTGCAATATGCAAAGCAATAAGAAAATCTAGCATATTAAAATTATCAAATATTTTTAGGCTTAATTAATAATACATAATTTAATAGGAACTAGTAGAAATTTTTTGCAATTTATACCACATCATAGTTTTAAAAAAGACACTAAAGTTATAGCATTTTTAGAAGCGTTTTTTTGCGTTAAAACATTTATCTAAGTAATGTTACATTGCCTGTATAAGATTTTCTTTCTTTGTTATTGTAAACTACATCTATTTGATAAACATAAGTACCAATAGGTTGGTTTTTGCCACCAAATTTTCCATCCCAACCACTTCCATTAATATTAGAAGTTGTAAATATTCTTTCTCCCCATCTGTTGTAAATATTCATATTAAACGATGCTAAACCGCTACTTAATATGTCTCTTGGTAAGAAATTATCGTTTAAACCATCGGCGTTTGGCGAGAATGAATTAGGAATATTTAGATAACAATCTCTTTTCACCTCAATAGTATCACTAGTGCTACATCCATCTTTAATTGTGGTAACCCAATATTTACCTGCATCGCCAACTAACAAAGTAGAATTTGTAGTGCCATCATTCCATAAAAACTGATAGGGCTGATTTTTCCCTTCATTTAATTGAATTGCAGCCGTAACTCCAAAGCATATTGATGTATCTCTGCCTAAATTAATATATGGATATTCAGTTACTTTAATAGTATCTTTTACAATTACATCTGGACATTTAGCATTTTTCCCAATTAATGTAATTACAAATGTTCCATTACTTTCAAATGCATGCAATGGGTTATGTAAATTAGTATAGGTAGTTCCATTACTAAAATCCCAAACTGTAGATTGTGTAAATTGATTAATAGAGTCAAAGAATGTAATAGCCTCGCCTGTGCATATTTCAGAATCAGAAACTGTCATGGAAACAAATGGACCTTCTATAATATAAATATCTTTGCTTACAGAATCTATACATCCTAAAATATCAGTAATGATTAATTTAAAATGATAGATACCAGGTTTAGTAAAAGGATGTGTAATATTTTGATTAGGCAAAATTGGTACTATAGTTCCATCTCCCCAATCAAAAAATTGGGTAGTGGCAAGAGAAGTAACAGAGGTATTTACGATAGACGCATTGCCTACACAAAAAGTATCATCTGCTGTAAACGCTGCGATCAAAGGATGTAGGGTGTTTAATGTAGTGATTACAGAATCTTTACACCCATTTAATTCTGTAACTAATTTGATATTGTAAACACCTTGGGTTTGATAAATATGACTAGGATTTTGCAATACAGAAAATATTCCTGTACCTAAAGTCCAAAAATAACTACTAGGTGTATTACCTATGCCATTCAATGCATTAAACTGAATTGAATCTTCTTTGCACCCTAAATTTTTTACAATTTGTATTGCAGGAGTTAAATTAATAACATCTACATAAACACTATCTTTTACTTCGCAAATTTGCTTGAAAGCAATATCATCAATAGCAAAATCATTGCCACTTGCTGCTGTTGCCTGATCTGTAATACAAATAGTGATAGATGTATTTGTACCACTATTCCAAGTAGCATGAAATTGAGTCCATACACCAGTAGTTAGCGGCAAAGCTAATGGAGTACCTATTAAATTACCATTGATTGCAAATTGCAAAATAGCTGGAGCACTTGCAACACAAGTAGCACCCCATGCAGAAAAATCGTATAAGGTATTTGGAGTAACGGCAATAGTCTGACACCAAATATTGACATTGGCAGTGCTAGCGCCATTTATAATCATCATATTTCCAGTTCCTGTGGTATGGTCGCCAAATGATGCAAAATTTACATGTGTGTTAAATGGATTGGTATCAATAGCATACTCGCCAGGGTTAGATACTAACCCCCACGTACCTCCAGTTCCATACCCATAAGATGAAGTAAATCCAAGATTGCCAGAACTAAAATCACCATTACCAATTAAATTTAATGGGGTTACACCTTGAACAGTTAATAAATAACTAGATGATGTAGTAGCTACATTTACACTCGGATTAATTATATCAGGATTGCTTAAATTATTTGCAGGAGACCAAATTGTATCTACAAAATATGGTGAATTACCAACTATATTAATGGTAGGATTTAATGGGACAATGGAATTTTTACATGCTAAAATTGTATCTGGCAAATTTGCAATAGTATAATTGCATTGAGCATTTATTTTAGCAATTGCAATAAAAAGCAAGCTTGTTGTTACAATTAAATTTCTCAATTTCATCTTTATCATTTTTATATTGTGCTAAAATACAAAAAATAAAGGTTTTAAATGCATCAAATAGGGTAATCATATTTTATTTGGTATAAAATCAATCAAGAATCACCTACTGAATCAGCTATTGGGCATTTGTAATAGTAAAAATTGATTGCCAAATGGGGTAATATGTTGCAGAATGTTTTCAAATAAATCGTTGCCAAATTGCAAGTAATATGGAATAAAATTTTCGTAGCGTTCTTGCAAAGTATTATTTGGGAAGTAATTTTCGCGCAATAAATCAATTTGCTGCATGTCTAGTTCTTCTTTCTTTTTAAAAGCAGCAATTAATTTTTTCTGCATTCTTATTTGCACTTTTTTACTTTTTGCTTCATGTGCAGCAATGCTTTTTAAAAATTGCTTTGGCAATAAATCGGTATAGGTTTTATAACTATCAAATAATGCATCATGTAATATCCATTGTTTTTCAAATGCATGTATTTGAAGCTGGTTTTGAATCCAATTTTTCTTTAAAGTGTCTATTGGTAAAAATACATCTGTATTGCCAAGACCCAATTGTTTTTGCAAATCGGCTGCCTTGCTTGCAACTAATGCAATACTTTGTCTTAATATCAGCATTGGGTATGGCGTATTATGCAAGGCAAATACATTTTTCAATTGTAGCCAATAAGCAAGCTCTGCACCACCACCAATAAATGCAATATTTGGCAAAACAGATTCTTGATAAACACCACGCAGTATTACATTTGGAGAAAATCTTTCTGGATAGTCTTCTAATTCTTTTAAAATTTGTTCTTGTGTAAATTGCAATTTGGCATTTACTATTTGATAAACATCTCCAATTTTTTCTATACGTTCCTTGCTATGTGCTAATGTATAAAACAAATTCAGCTCACGGCTATGGGCTTGTGGAGTATAATATTGCTGAATATAATTATTGGTTTCATCTACTTTTGAATTAGATTGTTGCTGCAATAATTCATTGCGCATAATGCTTGCAAAAACAGATTTAAATATTTTATCATCTGGCTGAAAAATTAATAAACCATATTGCCCGAATAGTTCATTTACTATATACAAGGTAGCAACCGATAAACTTAAATTTTTCCCATAAGCATTGGTAAATAGATTAAATAATTTTTTGCCGTTTGGTGCATCTGCATTGATATACTGCAATACTTCTTGCAATACAGAATGCATACTTGTCGTAGGTATTCTGCCTA
>CAIXQW010000063.1 GCA_903921675.1 uncultured bacterium
AATTGATGAATTTCGATTCATCGCAAATTTTTAATATTTCTAATAATGAGTTAGTGCAGGGTGTTGGAGCAAAATCTGAAATTATAAATTTCAATGGGCTTGAGTTACAATCTAAATATATACAAAATTTAGAAGAGGAGAATAAAATGTTGAAAGCAATCATTGAGAAAAAACTTCTTTAGCAGAATCGGTAGCAACCTTCCTATATTTTAGTCAATTTAAAATAATTTTCATAAGCGATATTCCCTCAATATTTGTATAGTTTACAGATTAACATATTTCTGGCAGGCCTATAATTCTTCTTATCGTATTAAACCTTATGCATTGGAGATATATGCCAATAAAGTATTACGAAATGACATGAAGATTATACAGATGGGTAAAAAAAGAAAAGGAGGTCAAAAAGACCTCCTTCCCATTATTTGCTCTCCCTTCTGGACTTGAACCAGAGACCCTCTGATTAACAGTCAGATGCTCTAACCAACTGAGCTAAGGAAGAATTTGTTGGAGTGCAAAGATAGATTTTTTTATATTTCAACCAAATATTTTAATACTTTTTTCAAAAATGTTTTTAAATGCTGATGAACAAAGGATTTAGAAGAATAGTTTACCAAATTTGTTCTGGCATACCTACCCAAATACCATGTTCATTTGTTTGTATGGGATAAGTAACTAAGTAAAATCCTTCTCCACTTACATTACGACCATTGCGAATATCGAACTGAAAACGATGCAAAGGACATACCAAACAGCCGCTATCATTGATATGGGCATGCTCGAAACTTGCACCTGCGTGTGGGCATTTTGCCTGAAACGCAAAGTACTCTCCTTTGTGTTGTGTAATACAAAAATGTTTTTCTGGTACAGCCAAGTGCATTACAACTCCTTCTGCCACCAAAAATTCGTCTGGCTTCGCTAGTTTATGCCATTTGTATTTTTTTTCTGTAGCCATGTTTATTCGTAAAAAATTGTTTTATACGGATAGCGAATACCATATAATTCTTTTACTTTATCTAAAATAATGGTTCGCAGGTTTTCTATATTTTGTTTTTCTGTAGCACTTACAAATATGCATTGCCCATGTGTTTCATTCATCCATCTTTTGCGAAGCTCGTTGCGCAACTCATTTTTCACATCTTCGGCTAGCCATGCATCAAAATAATTTTTTTCAAACAAATCCATTTTATTGAAAATAACAATTGTGTTTTTTTCTTCGCATTTCAAGTCAAGCAAAGTGCTGTTTACAACCGCCATTTGGTCTTCGTAATGTAAATGATTAATATCCACTACATGCAATAATATATCCGCCTCACGCACTTCATCAAGTGTACTCTTAAAACTTTCTACTAAATGATGTGGTAGCTTTCTAATAAATCCTACAGTATCACTTAATAAAAAAGGAGTCCTTTCAAAAACCAATTTTCTAGTAGTAGTATCTAATGTTGCAAACAATTTATTTTCTGCAAGAACATCGCTTTTACTCAACAAATTCATGATGGTACTTTTGCCCACATTGGTATACCCTACTAAAGACACTCTAATAAACTCTCCTCTTTCTTTGCGCTGGGTGGTAGCTTGTTTGTCAATTTCTTTCAGCTTAGTTCTTAATTGGCTTATTTTATCGCGCACTATCCTTCTATCTGTTTCTATTTCTGTTTCTCCCGGACCACGACTACCAATACCTGCACCTTGCCTTTCTAAATGCTTCCACATACCACGCAATCTTGGCAATATATATTGATACTGCGCTAGTTCCACCTGTGCTTTTGCTTGTGCTGTTTTGGCGCGAGAAGCAAAAATATCTAATATTAAATCGCTTCTATCTATTACACGTATGCCCCCTAATGCTTCTATAATATTGCCAATTTGCGAACCACTTAGTTCATCATCAAATATTACAATATCTATTTTATTTGCTGCGCAATACTTTTGAATTTCTTCTAGCTTTCCTTTTCCCATAAATGTTTTACTATCTGGGTAAGGTAATTTTTGTATGAACTTTTTATAGGTATTTGCACCAGCTGTTTCTGCCAAAAATTGCAACTCTACCAAATATTCGTTTACTAAATCTTCGGTTTGCTCTTTGTACACCAATCCGCACAATACTGCCTTTTGTTCGGCAAAACTATTCTGTTTTTTTTCTATCAATGTTATTCTTATTAAAATGTAAATGTCGTGTATTTAGATAAATTAATAACCATAAATCTATAAAACAATTTAGGAATCTGCTTTAGCTAAGGCTGATTTTTTAAAACTACGAGTAGCTAAAATTACACCAGTAAAAATAAAAATTGCTGCAATTGTTTTTTGCCAAGTAACATGCTCTCCCATTACCAATACAGATATGATAGCTGCAAATATTGGTTGCAAATAAATATAGGCTCCTGCCACACTTGCATTTAACACACGCAATGCGTATATGTTCCACAGGTAGGTAAAAAAAGTTACACATATCACGATAAACGCCAATGCTGCCCAAGATTTGTAGGTAAATGCTGTCCAAGGAATCACAGAAAATTGCATAGCGCCAAATGGCAATACAATAAAAAATCCGATTAAAAACAACCATCTTATTACTATAATAGGTCTGTACTTCTGCATCAAAGGTTTTACAAGTACTAAATAAAAGGCATAAGCACAAGCATTTAAAAATATGTATAAATCGCCAAGGGCAATATTAGTTGCAGATTTTTCTGCGCTTCTGGCACTTACCAAAATTACTGCGCCAATAATAGCTAATAGCAATCCTGAAATTTTTTGTGTAGTTAGCTTTTCGGCAATTAAATAAGCGGCTAGCAATGTAACCAATACAGGAGTACTAAGCATGATTAATGAAGCATGTATTGGGCTGGTATAATTTAGGCCCATAAAAAATAATAATTGATTGGTAGCTACACCCAGTGCAGCACATGCTATTAAGCGAATCCAGTCTTCTTTGGCTATAGTAGTTCTAAACTCTTTGCCTAAAAAATAACTCAACCAAAATAAAATACAAGTAACACTTACACGAATTAAAATAAAACCTTGCGGCTCTATTAAAGATGGCATGATAGACTTAGCGATACTAAAGCCAGCACCATAAAATAAATTAGCACCAAGTAATGCTAAATGTGCTTTGGATTTATCTGTCATTGGGTGCAAAAGTAAGTAGTATTTACACGACAAAAATTCTATTTCTTATCAATCACAGGTTTTTTTCCAAAATAGTAACTTTGAAAAAAACGTAATGATGATGAATATACTTTTTACACATTGCATTAACCCTTCCGATAGCTTCCCCAAAGTTGTTATTCGGGGCAGGCTGTAACTCAGCATCGGGATTGAAAAATCTAACATTCGTTCCTCATGTTGATTTTTCTAATTTTTTTATTAGATATTTGCAGCATGAAAAAATATTTTTTTTCCTTTTTAATTTTTACATTTTTTATTATTGCTAATAGTAAGGCGCAAACTGGCTTTCAGATTGGCATAGACGGATCTACAATTTATAATACAAATAGTAATACCAATTTATTTCCGTTTTACCCAGTTATGAATTACGAATTTGCACTAGTCAACAAATCGCAAATTAATGATAGATTAGCATACAGATTGGAATTAGGCTATGTAAACAAAGGTGCATCGCAAAGTGGTGGTGCCACATCTAAAAGTTTTAAAAAATATGCCTTAGGCTATGCCGATTTTTTATTTGCACTACAATACCAATTAAAAAACGAGTGGAATGTGCAACTAGCAGTATCGCCTTCCTACCTGGTTTTGTATAAAGTATACGACAAAGGCAATGTAAGCAATTACATCTCTTCTACGTTTGGTAGATACAAAGTTGATGTTCCTGTAGCAATAGGCTTTTCTAAAATGGTGAATACAATGCATGAATTTACCATTCGAGTTTCAAAAAGCAATACACCATTTGCTACTACAAAAAATTATTATCCAATACCTAGTACAGATAAATTGTATCATGCCAACCTAAGTTTGATTTATACTTATTTCACAGGCAATCGTAAAAAAGATGATGAATAATCATCATTTTTACGCTTAATTATTAATTAAAATATCAGCTCCATTGTTCAAGAAAACTTACAATAAACATTTACCTTTTATTAAAAAAAATTGGGAAGGTAACCCTGTAGATATAAAAAATAAATACGTTAATTTGGATGGTGCCTCAGAAAGAACTTTTGCTGAAATGCTGAAATGGCAAAGAAGCAGAAAGGAATCTAAATTGATAAAACGAAAACAGTTTACAAATGTAGAAGTGCTAAAAAACGAAGACTTTATTGCCGATGCAAAAGATGGTGTTACATGGCTTGGGCATTGTACTTTTTTATTTAGTATTAATGGTAAAAAAATAATTACAGACCCATTGTTATACAGCTTGCCACTTGTAAAACGGTATACAAAATTGCCATGTGCTATAATTGCTTTAAAGAATATTGATTATATTTTATTGTCACACAATCACCGCGACCATTGCGATAAAAAAAGTTTAACTCGCTTATGCAAATTGAATCCAAAAGCAATTATTCTTACATCTTTGGGCTTAGACCCACAGTTGCGTAATTGGCGTATTACTAATAAAATTCAAGAAGCAGGATGGTATCAAACCTATCATACACAAGAACAATTTAATATACATTATTTACCTGCCAAACATTGGGCGCGCAGAAATTTGCGAGATTTAAATACGATGCTATGGGGTAGCTTCATGATAGAAACTCCTAATGGTAACTATTATTTTGGAGCAGATAGCGGAATAGGAAATCACTTTACAGAAATAGGAGAATTGTTCCCTTCAATTGATTATTGCTTTATGGGTATTGGCGCTTACGAACCAAATTGGTTTATGAAAACTAGTCATACATCGCCGCAAGATGCAGCACAAGCTTTTGCCATGTTGGGTGCTAAAAAAATGATTCCAATGCACTATGGCACTTTCGATTTAAGTGATGAGCCAATGCAAGAGCCATTAGAAAAAATAATTGCTATGAACAATAAAAATATTTTACCCGTAAAAATTGGTGAGAAATTATTTTTTTAATCAAAAGTAATTTCATTCTTCTATAACGTTTTCGTGCTAAATCTACTTAATATTCTATTGTAATAATAAAAATATAAACTATGGCTATTGGTAGCTAAAAAGAAATTGCATTTATTAATACCATTATAAGCTTTGAAACTTATTTAACAGAACTAAAAGAATCTAATTTACAAGGTATAGCTAACACTATTACTATACTAGGCAAATGAATTAGAGTGCAACTACACAGCAAGAAATAGCAGATTGTTACAGATATAATTTTTTATTACAGCTTATTGCCTTTTGTGGTTCATTATGAGCTTCGTTTCCAAAAAAAATTGTATAACAAATATTTGTCATGCCTACACAAAATACTTTTTGTAATTTAGCACCATTATATATGATGCAAATACGCGTTTATTTTTTAATAGTAATAATTAGCAGCGCCATGCTATGGATGAGTTGTGCCAACGAAAGTAATCCAAGTGGAGGACCAAAAGACACCACACCACCAAAGCTAATGACTCGTAATATAGCAGATAGCAGCTTGCGATTTAAAGGTGGTAAAGTAAGTTTTGAATTTGATGAAAAAATAGATGCCAATAATATTGTGGTAGAAACTTTTCCAATTATGCGCAGTAAACCAAAAGTAGTGGTCAATAAAAAAACACTAACGCTAATATTGCCAGATAGTTTATTAGAAGAAAACACAACTTATAAAATTAGTCTTGGTAATAGCATAAAAGATATTTACGAAGGCAACCCTTATAATAGTTTAAGTTTTACATTCAGCACTGGCGATGTATTAGACACCATGATGCTTAGCGGTAATGTATGGAAGGCAAATAGTGGCGATGCAGATACTAATGCTTGGGTAATGCTTTATAAAAAAATAGAAAGCGATAGTGATATTAGTAAACAAAAACCACTGTATGCTAGCAAGGTAGATGCGATGGGTGCTTTTTCTTTTAGTAATTTACCAAACAAAGAATTTTATTTGTATGCTGTAGGCGATGCAAATAAAAATTTAAAATATGATTACCCATTGGAAAGTATTGCATACCTAAGCACTAGTGTATTGCCTGTAAATAATTTAAATGCTAAAATTTTTATGCATAGTTTTTTAGAAGTAGCAGATACTACCATTTCAAAATCTGTAGCAGATAGATGGAAGAAAAATGTGTTTAAAGGATTTACTACTAATATTGATACTACAGACATAAAAAAAAGAAGCTTTGATATTACACAACCAATTACAATAACTGCTGGCAATAAAATAATTGACTGGAACAAAAGTAAAATTCGTTTTTATGCAGATGATGTGCTAGACGAAACTGGCTTTGTGGTAGCAGATAGCATAACTAACAAAATAAAAATTAATACAGAAATGGCACAGGATGCAATTTACAAATTAGTATTACTTGATAGTTTTGCAACAGATACTAGTGGCGAATACAAAGGAAACACATATACATTTCGCACAAAAAAAGAAAGCGATTATGGCACATTAAAAGTAAAGTATGCTACAGCAGATGCCAGCTATAACCATATTATGCAATTGTGGCAAAACGGCAATATGATTGCTACACAAATAATAAAAGACAGCGTAGTAAACTTTAAATTATTAAACCCTGGAAATTATGTAATAAGAATATTGCACGACAAAAACAATAATGGAGTTTGGGATAATGGTAATTATTACAGCGAAAAAATGCAGCCAGAAATTGTAGAAAAATATGCTTCTGAAATTGTGATAAAAGCAAATTGGTTAAACACCATCGACTGGAATATTGTTGAAAAAAATAAATAAAACAATGGAAACTAGCTATAATTTTATTGTTCTTATTTGTTACTAATATAACAATAGCCCAAACCAATTGCAATAAAGATGCAAATAGTGATGGCATTGCGGGCTGTGCCGAGATCTTTGCCCAAACACTCCAACCAATGCTGCGTTCCAAGCTACCTGCGGCATAATAGCAAATTAGATTAAAAAAATTAGCTTTGCAACGTAATTAATAATTTACTTTTACAAAATAATTTTATAAATAAATGAGATATTTATTGCTTTGTGTAAGCATCTTAATAGCATTAGGTAGTTGTAATAACAACACATCGTATGTAGCCAAAACATTTTTTAAAAACGATACAGACACCTTGCTATATACTATAGTAACAATGGATAGCAATTTTAAAAGCTGCCATAGAGATGACCCGCATGGTTGCTCATCTTTTAGAATTACCTATCCTAAATTTGCTGGCAATACAAAAGAGGTAGATGAATATTTGAACAAACAAGTAATGACAGATGTATTAACTAGCTATGGCATGGATAGTACCGTTTACCCATCAATTGATGCAATGACCAAGGCTTTTTATGATGATTATGAAGCCCAATTAAAAGAAATGCCAGATTTATTAAATCCGTTTTCTTACGAAATAAACATAGCTGTGTTTGGCAGATGGAAGGATAATATTTCTTTAGTAAATAATACCTATAGTTATTTAGGTGGTGCCCATGGAGCATCGAGTACCCTTTTTGCCAATTATAATATTGCTACTTTAGAAAAACTAAATAATGTAAAATTGATAGATGTAAATGACCCAATATTAGTGGCGCTTGGTGAAAAATATTTTAAAGAACAAAATAAAATAGACTTGCAAACAAGCCTAAAAGACAATGGCTTTTTTTGGGAAAACGAAGATGCGCAGCACAAAGAAGGCGAATTTTATTTGAATAATAATATTGGTTTGCAAAAAGACAGTTTAGTATGGCTATACAATAGTTACGAAATTGCAGCCTATGCAGCAGGCCAACCATCTGTAAAAATTCCAATTAAAGATGTTGTGAATTTAATAAGAATGGAGTAGTTATTTTTTGATAGAGTGCA
>CAIXQW010000064.1 GCA_903921675.1 uncultured bacterium
CTGCAACCAATAAAAATTTATTGCAAGAAATAGAAAATAAAAATTTTAGATTAGATTTATATCATCGATTAAGTGTTATTATAATTAAAGTTCCTTCATTAAATGATAGAAGAAGTGACATTCCTGCACTTACTAATTATTTTTTGAAAACTATTTGCGAAGATTATAAAATGCCTTTGAAAGAAATAGAAAAAGATGCGATAGAAGAATTATCCAATTATAATTGGACAGGTAACATTCGCGAATTGAACAATGTAATTGCAAGATTGATAATATTAAGTAGTAAAGTAATTACTAAAAAAGATGTAAAAGCGTTTGTAACCCAATCTTAATTTATGCAAGAAAATATTTCGCTATTACCATACAATACATTTGGCATTTTTGCAAATGCAAAATATTTCACCCTATTTTCTAGTACAGAAGATTTGAAAAATATATTGCAAAGCACGGAAGTAAAAACAAATGGACTTTGTATTCTAGGGGGCGGCAGTAATATATTGCTTACCAAAGATGTAGATAAGGTAGTTTTAAAAAACGAATTAAAAGGCATAGAAATCATTAGCCAAAATAATGAAGTTGCATTAGTAAAATGTGCTGCAGGTGAAGTGTGGCATTCTTTTGTATTATGGTGTATTGAAAATAATTTGTATGGGGTAGAAAATTTAAGTTTAATTCCCGGCACAGTTGGCGCAGCCCCAATGCAAAATATTGGCGCATATGGTGTAGAAATTAAGGATGTTTTTTTTGAATTAGAAGCTATGCAAATAGATTCCTTACAGATGAAAACTTTCAATCAAGCGCAATGCGAATTTGGATATAGAGAAAGTTTTTTTAAAAGAAAAGGCAAAGATCAATATATCATTACTAGCGTTACATTTCAACTAAATAAAAAAGCTAATTTAAATGCAAGTTATGGAGCTATTCAGGAAGTATTAACTGCAAAGCAAATTGAAAATCCTACAGCAAAAGATATTAGCAATGCTGTAATAGAAATAAGGCAAAGCAAATTGCCAGATCCAAAAGAAATTGGTAACGCAGGAAGCTTTTTTAAAAATCCTGAAATTGCTACAAAACATTTTCTAGTATTAAAAAAAGTTTATCCTTCTATGCCTGGATATACTTTAACTGAATATCTTACAAAAGTGCCTGCAGGTTGGCTGATAGAACAATGCGGATGGAAAGGGTTTCGTAAGGATGATTTAGGTGTACATGCAAGGCAGGCCTTAGTTTTAGTAAATTACAAGCAAGCCTTAGGTGCAGAAATTTATAATTTAAGCACGCAAATATTAGAAAGTGTAAAAAATAAGTTTGATATTGTACTAGAAAGAGAAGTGAATATTTGGTAATTACTTTAAAATACAGCAATATGAATAAATATTTTATCCTTGCATTTATGTTGATTGGTAATTTATGTATGGCGCAAATTGGAAAAACTTTCCATGGCACAGCTAGCTATTATGCCAATAAATTTCATGGCAGAAAAACTGCAACTGGCGAAGTGTTTAATAATAATGGCATGACCTGTGCTTGCAACCAAGTAAAATTGGGCAGTATAGTTAGGGTTACCAATTTAAAAAATAATAAATCTGTAGTACTGAAAGTTACGGATAGATTAGCTGCTAGCAATCACCGAGCAGTAGATTTAACTGTAAAAGCGGCTAAAGAACTAGGTTTTTATGAAGCCGGATTGGCTAAAGTAAAAGTAGAAGTTATTGAAAAAAAAACTTCAAACGAAAACGAAAATGAGTCAATCCAAATAGATTCATTGGCAGATTCAAAAAAAGATACTATTTTTACTAAGTTAGACACGAAATAAATATGAAGAATAAAATTTCAATGATGGGGAGTTTGATTGCAATAGCTTTTGCATCTTGTGTGCAGCCAAGCCCTAAAGCATGTTTCGATTTTTCTAAAACAGAAAATGTAAAAGTAGGAGATACAATTACACTTGTAAATTGTTCTACCTACTTTACAGATGTTGCTTGGATCTTGCCATTAAATGGAACAACTACAGCAGTTAGCCCTCGTATAAAAATTAATAATTCAGGGAATTATGCAGTTACATTAACTGTAGGTGAAGATAATTTTGCAAAACAAAATTCACTAACTAAAAGCATTATGGTTTTGCCGTAATATTTAATATTAGGCAGGATTTAGACCCATCTCTTTTCCTTTTTCTAGCAAATATGTAAATGCTTCTTCAAATTCATTTTTGATAACGCCATCCAATATTGCATCTCGTATTATATTTTTTAAGTCGCCAACTGGTTTGCTTGGTTTTAAATGAAAAGTGTTCATTATTATATCTCCTGTAATTACAGGTTGCCAATTTCTTATCTTGTCACTTTCTTCTAGTGCGATCATTTTATCTTTTACCAACTCAAAGTTTTGGCGAAAACGCTGCACTTTCCCTTCGTCTTTGCTAGTAATATCTGCATTGCATAATTGCATCAATTCATCAATATCTTCACCGGCATCAAACAACAATCTACGAATAGCACTGTCTGTAATTTCTGCTTTTGTAAGGCTTATTGGTCTTAAATGTAATAGCACCAATTTTTGTACAAATTTCATTTCTGCACCAAGTGGCAATTTTAAATTTGTAAAAATTCTTGGTATCATTTTTGCACCTATATGCTCATGCCCATGAAAAGTCCAACCATGCCCTTTTTCAAATTTTTTAGTAGCTGGTTTTGCAATGTCGTGAAGTATTGCAGCCCAACGCAACCAAAGATTCTGAGTAGTTTTGCTTACATTATCTAACACTTGCAAAGTGTGGTAGAAATTATCTTTGTGGCCTTTCCCATTTATTACATCTACACCTTTTAGATCTTGCATTTGCGGGAAAATTATTTTCAGCAATCCGCTTTTTTCTAATAAGTCAAAACCAATTGACGGTTTTTTACTCATCACAATTTTATTCAACTCTACTGTAATTCTTTCTTGTGTAATGATGCGAATGCGTTCTGCATTTTCTTTAATGCTTGCAAAAGTATAAGGTTCTATCGCAAATCCTAATTGACTTGCAAATCGAATTGCGCGCATCATGCGCAAAGGGTCATCTATAAAGGTTTTATCAGGTTCTGTTGGTGTTATTATTATTTTTTGTTGCAAATGCTTAATGCCTTTGAAAGGATCTAGCATTTCGCCAAAGTCTGCTTTATTCAAACTGATGGCCATTGCATTGATAGTAAAATCTCTGCGATTTTGGTCGTCTTGCAGTGTGCCCGGTTCTACCATTGGATTCCTGCTTTCTCTATGATAACTTTCTTTGCGTGCTCCTACAAATTCTATTTCTATAGCTTTAGTTTTGATTTGCGCAGTGCCATAAGTTTGAAATAAATTTACTTGCGGATTATCTGGCAATTGCTTTGCTACTTGTTGTGCTAAAATTAATCCATCTCCTACGCATACAATGTCAATATCTTCTGTAGCCCTGCCCAAAATTTTGTCGCGCACAAATCCACCAATAGCATAGCAAGGATAGCCAAGGTTATCAGCTACCGCAGAAACTATTTGTAGAATCTCTAACTCTTGTATTGTGCAAGCAATTTGCATGTGGCTGCGAAGATATTTTTTTTAATTCAAATAAGTGTGTTACTTGAATTGAAAAAACTTAATTTTAATTATCAAAGAAACTTCTGCGTCGTGTAACATTCAAATCATGTAGCATACTGCTTTTAGGTCGCAGAGAAAATACATAGCCTCTGCCATATCCAAATGGAATGATATTGAAACTCATTTCCCAACAATGTAAATTTCTACTTAATCCAATTTCTGAACCAGTTATTTGTTTTGTAGAGAAGTTGTAACCACTTCTATAATTGATTTTCCAATTTTCGGTAAGATTTACATCTCCTCCAAAATTAATGTCGCCAGTAAATACAATTGTATCTTTTTTAGTATTTCTGCTGAAAGAATTAACCACACCGAAATTCAATCTTATATCAATTGTCCATGGCACATTAAAGTCCATATAGTTTTGAAATTGATTGCCAATTGCTTTTTTTTGTTCATCAGTAGCTTTGTCTTTTGCAGATTTTTTCTTGCTTGCATATTGGGTAGATATATTAATACCTGCATTTTGGAGGCGCAATAGTTTGTTGTTTTGTTTATATTCAAAATACTTAGTTCTTCTACCTAAAGTATCAATGGCATAATAATCAAAACTACCACCACCACTTATTCTTATTTTGTTTAAAATATTTGTACTGTAACTCATATTTAATGGGCTCCAATTGTTAGAGTCAGCCATTAAATTATATGCAGTATTTAGTGTAAAATTATCTAGTATAGCAACTTTTTTTACACCATCATTTGCAGTGTCTTTATTGCTGTGGAATTTAGCTTGTAAATTATTGTTTAGGCTAAAGTTAATAGAACCATTTTTGCCTTTTGTTGGCGAACCAATAGGCGCCCCTTCGTAATAAAATAATTTTTGAGTTCTGTAAAAAGAATCTAAATAAGTTTCGTAATAATAATTATAAAAAGGAGACCCAAAATCTGGTGTGTAATTTAATGATGCAGAAGGGGAAGCATGATGTCTAATACCTCTTATCCATCCTTTCTTAAAAGTTTTAAGGCCGTAAATATTAGTAGTAATAGATGTGCTTGCGGTATAGCTTCTGGCAGTATAAAAACCATTGTTTACAATTGTGTCTATATTGTATTCTTGTGCGTTGTAATAACGCAAGCGCTTTTTTGTATACCAATATTCGTTGTAGCTGCTACTTACATTCCAGTTGAAATATTTCAATATAGTGGTATTATATGCACTAGATAAACCTTGTTCCATGCCATTGTTCATATTGTTTTTTACTATATTAGTTGTATTAAAAGCTGTATCGTAAAAAAACAAACTATTTAAAATTCTACTAGTATAGTTTACACTTATTTTATCATACCATTTTGGTTTGCCTACAATGTTTTTTCTTGCAAAAGGTGTTAATCCACTTGCCGAGAACTGTATAGTAGGTAGGGTTATATCGTATCTTCTGGTTGTATTGTTCTGATTGTGACTAGCACTTACCGTAAGGTTGTATGGTTTGCCTAGCCATGTTTTGCTATAGTTTATATTACTATTCATGGTATTGTTTAGCAATGCATCTATACTATTATTGAAATTAAATTGATTGCTATTACTGCTACCAATATTTACATTTGCCGAAAAAGATGCACCCTTTAATTTTTTAGGATCAATGGTATGGCTCCATTGAATATTAAAAGTTTTGTTTTCATTAAAAAAAACATCTTCACTTCTTTCGGTAATATTTTTACTGTAGCTTAGCGATAGGCTACCATTGTAATTGTATCGTTTTAAATATCTAGTGGTAATTGCTGCTCTATAACTACCAAAACTAAAAATATCCCCAAGCACTTTGGCATCCATATATTCATTGATTGGAAAATAGTAACCAAAATTTCGTAAGCCAAAACCCCTTGCTTGTTCAAAACCATATTGTGGTAAAATAAAACCAGCATGTTGCCCTTTTTTTAATGGAAAAATTCCAAAGGGTAATATTACAGGTGTAGGAATATCTTCTATTACTAATCTTGCTGGACCACTTATACCTACCATATCGGGAATAATTTTTATTTTTTTTGCATAAATACCAAAATGCGGAGTGTCTAAACTGCATGTTGTGTAAATATTGGTTAGTCCATAAATACTTTTATCAGCATTGCGTTTTACTTGTGTACTAATTATATAGCCATCATTGTATTGTGTTTTTGCACCTTCTACTAATGCTCTTTGGCTTTTAAAATTATATTGTAATTGGCTAAAAGTAAATAGTTGGTCGCCTTGTTTAAATAGTGGTTTTTCCGTAGAATCTGTAATGGCGGTATCTGTAGGATTGGCAGACAATGTGCTACTGTCGACATTGTAATGAATGAAATCTGCATTCAATTCTAAATCATCATACAAAATATTTCCTTTGTTATATAATAGAAAAATTTTCTGTTCGGCATCATATACAATGCTATCAATTGCCTTGTATTTTACTTCACCTTTTAAATCGCTTTTGGCTAGTTTGATAGAGTCTATTTTTGGTAAATTGAAAGTTGCAATTTTATTACTATCAACAGATGAAATAATTTTTACCGAATCCTTTGAATTGTTCACCTGGGCATTTGTTAAAGTATTGACAATTAGAATAAAAAATATTTGCATAGCTCCAAATTTATAGAAGCGATGTAGTATTTTTAATCGTATTTTTTTTAACATTTCCATAGTGAGTAATCAAGTACATTTAACATGTAGAATATGATGCAAATGATTTCAAGTAACAAACATACTCTAGTATTTAGAAATATACTTTTAATGTTGCTTTTTTTAGGATATCTTTCACATCCGGCAAATGCACAATTGCCTAAAAAGAAAATTGCAAAAATTTGCTTAGATGCAGGCCATGGAGGTAAAGATGGAGGCTGTCATGGTGCCTATAGCAATGAAAAGGATATTACTTTGGCAGTTGCTTTAAAATTAGAAAATTTAATTAAGCAAAACATGAAAGATGTAGGTGTAGTGCAAACCCGCAATACAGACATATTTTGGGAGCTAGAAGAAAGAGGAAGTATCGCCAATACAAATAAATGTGATTTATATATTGCTATACATGTAAATGCTACGCCAAAACGTGTGGGCACTAGTGCCGGTACTGAAACTTGGGTGTTGGGTTTAACCAGAAACGACGATAAAGAAAATGCGATGGCAGAAAAAGGGGAAGGATTTGTAGAAG
>CAIXQW010000065.1 GCA_903921675.1 uncultured bacterium
CATTAAAGTTTGTAAGAAATGTACACGAAGGAAGTTACACTGCTTTTAATAATGTACAATTTAATCATAATACCAATAAGGCAGTAAGCACTAGGGGAGTATACCCTATAAAAGATTGCACGCAAGATGTTTTGAGTATGATATTTTATGCAAGAAATATAGATTACAATAAGTACAAGCCTTTGGATAAAATACCATTTACCATGTATATAGATGATGAGTCTTTTGATCTTTCTATAAAATATATTGGAAAAGAAAAAATTAAAATTGGGCAAGGATTATTTAAAGCTATTAAATTTCAACCACAATTAATAAAAGGTACTTTATTTAAAGAAGATGAAAAAATGATAGTTTGGGTTACAGATGATGCCAACCATATTCCATTGCGTATTGAAAGCGAAATAACAGTTGGTGCAATACGTGCCGATGTGATAAATTTTAAAAATGTACGGAACGAAATGAGTAGTTATTTAGGTAGAAAGTAGAAATATTATTCAGAAAAAATCTATAAAATACAAAACCCAAAACCGCTATCTTTGCAAGCAATATGACAAATGCTTTTCCAAACACTGCACAAGAATTTCATGAAAATGGAACCCTAAAAAAACCAAATTGGTTGAGAGTAAAACTACCAACTGGCGAGGGATACAAGCATGTGCGAGGGCTTGTGAATGAGCATAAATTACACACCATTTGCGAAAGTGGTAATTGCCCAAATATGGGGGAGTGCTGGGGTGCTGGTACGGCTACCTTTATGATTTTAGGAAATATTTGCACACGTAGTTGTGGATTTTGCGCAGTGGCTACAGGAAGACCAACGGAATTGGATTACGACGAACCGCAACGTGTAGCAGAAGCCATTCATTTAATGAAGGTAAAGCATGCAGTAATAACTAGTGTAGACAGGGACGAATTAAAGGATGGCGGTGCAGAAATTTGGTATAATACCATCAAAGCTGTTAAAATGCTGAATCCAGATACAACTTTAGAAACATTAATTGGCGATTTTAAAGGGCAAAAACAAGATATAGATAGAGTAATAGAGGCGCATCCAGAGGTTGTAAGCCATAATATAGAAACGGTAGAAAGATTGACGAGGCAGGTTCGTATACAAGCTAAATATTGGCGAAGCATGGAGGTAATCAGGCATTTAAAGCAAGGTGGCATGCGCACTAAATCTGGTATTATGCTTGGCCTAGGCGAAACTTTAGAAGAAGTAGTGCAAACTATGCAAGATTTACATGACAACGGCTGCGATGTAATTACCATTGGGCAATATTTGCAACCAACTGCCAAACATTTGCGAGTACATCGTTTTGTAACGCCTGATGAATTTGCGTATTTACAAAAAACAGGTTACGAAATTGGCTTAGACCATGTTGAAAGCGGTCCATTGGTGCGTAGTAGCTATCATAGCGAAAAACATTTATTTAGTGGCAGACCAGAAAACAAAGATTAATTTTCAAAATCCAAATTCCTACGAAGAAAAACGAATAGTGGCGAGCTAAGCCTCACCGTAACATACAAATCATTTTCAATTTTCAATTGTTTTGCTAACTCCACATTTTCAGGCATTTTATAATCGACTTAAAAAGGTATATCAGCTTTTAGGCAAACAAGCCCAAAGACAAGGTATTACTTGCTATAGGTTGTACGACAAGGATATGCCTGAACATCCGCTGATAATTGATATTTACGACAAAAATGTAGTGGTTTATGAGTATGAAAGTAGACACAAACTAAATGAAAACGAATACGAGATTTGGCAAGAAACATGTGTAAGCATCATCAAAGATATTTTAAAAATAGATGATGAGCATTTGCACATGAAAACCCGCAAGCGCAAAAAAGGTAGAGATGATCAGTATCAAAAAATTGCTGAAACTAGAACTTTTACCACTGTGCAAGAAAATGGACATACTTTTTATGTGAATTTCAATGATTTTTTAGACACAGGATTATTTTTAGACCATCGGCCAACACGCAAAATGGTACAAATGCAAACAGTAGGCCAAAAAGTATTGAATTTGTTTTGTTACACAGGTAGTTTTAGCATTTATGCAGCTGCAGGAGGTGCTAAAGAAGTTTGGAGTTTAGACTTGAGTAATACTTATATAGATTGGGGTAAAAAAAATGACGAAATAAATCAAAGCAGTAAAACTGCAAAGATGATTTGGAAAAAATGCGATGTGCTGCAAGAAATTGATGAATTACCATTAGATTATTTTGACACCATTATACTAGATCCTCCAACATTTAGTAATAGCAAAATGATGAAAAGCTATTGGGATGTGCAAGAGCATCATGGCAAATTAATAGAGGTACTTAG
>CAIXQW010000066.1 GCA_903921675.1 uncultured bacterium
AAAATATTTTAAAATAATCAACAGTACATAAAAAAATGACAGTTTTAGTATATATAGATCATAAAAATGGACAAGTAAAAAAAGCTGCTGGCGAGGCAATTAATTATGCAAGCAAGTGCGGCGACAATGTGGTTGCCTTGATACTTGGTGCTGCCGATGCAAGCTTATTAGCTAGCCTAGGCAACTATGGTGCAAGCAGAGTAATGCATGATGCCAATGCCGAGTTGAATACTTTAGATTCTCAATTATACACCCAAGCCATCACTCAAGCTGCAGCAGCTTGCGGAGCGAGTGTGGTTGTATTTAGCAATAATAATACTGCAAAAGCAGTTGCCCCTCGTGTGGCAGCACGCATGAATGCAGGTTTGGTTTCTGGTGCGGTTGGCTACCCAGACACCAGCAATGGCTTTACCATTAAAAAAAGTGTATTTAGCGGAAAGGCTTTTGCATTTGTAAATATTACTACAGTTAATAAAGTAATAGCAGTAACACCAAATAGTAGCGCTGTAACTAGTACAGATGCAACAGCAACGGTAGAAGCATTTTCTGCTAGCATAGGTGCACGAAGAATAAGTGTAAAAGAAGTAAGCCAAGCCACGGGTAAAGTTCCTTTACCAGAAGCAGAATTGGTAGTAAGTGGTGGCAGAGGATTGAAAGGTCCTGAAAATTGGGGAATTGTAGAAGACCTTGCAAAAGCTTTAGGAGCAGAACTTGCTTGTAGCCGGCCAGTAGCAGACAGCCATTGGAGACCACATAATGAGCATGTAGGACAAACGGGTGGAACTATCCGACCAAATTTATATATTGCAATTGGTATAAGTGGAGCAATCCAACATTTGGCTGGGGTAAATGCAAGTAAAACAATTGTAGTAATCAACAAAGACCCGGAAGCGCCTTTCTTTAAAGCCGCAGATTATGGTGTATGTGCGGATGCATTTGAGGTATTACCAAAATTAACAGAAGCAGTAAAAAAATTCAAAGCAAGTCATTTGTAATTACTACCTTTAGTAACTGAACTGAGCATCTAAGCATGAATGTGAATAAAATAGAATTAGAAATAGTAGCACTTAGCCATAGCGTTACACAAAGCCACAGCTATGCCGTGGTGCTAGGCGAAGTAAATGGTGTGCGCAGAATTCCAATTGTAATTGGTGGTTTTGAAGCACAAGCTATAGCAGTAGCTTTAGAAAGAATGAATCCAAGCAGACCACTAACACATGATTTAATGAAAAATATGATGGTGGCTTTTGGGGTAGAATTAGAAGAAGTAATTATTTATAAGCTAGAAGAAGGCATCTTTTTTAGTAAACTTATTTGCCAAAATGCAGATGGAAAGGTAGAAATAGATAGTAGAACTAGCGATGCACTGGCACTAGCTGCAAGATTTGACGCGCCTATTTTTACAAACGAAACCATTTTAACCAATGCAGGATTGTTAATGGATGATAATTTAGTATCACAAAACGAAAATATCCCTGTTCAAGATATGCAACATGGAAATGGATTGTCCAATTTAAGTATGCAAGAGTTAGAAGAAAGGCTAAATGAGGTGTTAGAAAATGAAGACTACATTCAAGCAGCTACAATTCGCGACGAAATAAACAATAGAAAGAAAAAATAGTTTTTCTAAACAGAATTGAAATTGCTATTTGATTTTATTTATCTTTACCACAACAAATAATAGAAATTAAAATATGAAGAAAATAATTGGCGTAATTGCATTTTCCTTATGCTTGCAAAATATTAGCCATGCACAGTTAGGCAGAGGTTTAGATGGCAGCCTTGGTACTCGCGTATTTGATGGTATTTTCACGAAATATGATGGAAATAGAGATGGCAAAAATGGAAGTGGTGATGATGATAGACAGAATGCACCAATTTCTAAAAATATTTTTAAAATAAATTTAGCTTCACTTGCTTTTAATAATTATAGTGTACAGTACGAAAGAATAATTACGGAGAAATTAACCTTTGCATTAGGTGCTAGATTTATGCCAGAAACACCTCTACCATTAAGTGCTAATTTTAAAGATCAATTGAGTCAAGTAGATACGGCATTTAGTAGCACTTTTTCGAATTCCACATTATCTAATTTTGCCATTACCCCAGAAATTCGTTTTTATTTAAGTAATAATGTTGGCAAAGGTTTTTATGTTGCACCTTTTTTGAGATACGAAGATTGGACATTAAAAGTACCTTTTAATACCAAATTGCAATCTGGTAAGCCATTAAATATATCACTTACTGGAAATAAAACTGTAATAGGTGGAGGAATGATGCTTGGTACTCAATTTTCTATAGGAAAAAGAATTGTATTAGATTGGTGGATTGGTGGTGTATATGGCGGTTCCAATAAAATACAAATTTCCGCAGAAAGCAATACCTGGGCGCTTACTTCTTCTGAAATTACACAAATTCAAGATATATTTGATGTTAGTAATGGTGTTTTCGACCTTAAATCGGATATTACTGCAAACAAAATAACTATAACAAGCGATGGCGGAATATCTTACAGGTCCGGTTTGTGTTTAGGATTTAGATTCTAATTTTCAATAAAATTAAAAAATAGAAAGACTATCTAAGTGATAGTCTTTTTTATGTCTGACAAATACCATCTATCTAGCCAAATCATATTCTGTACTTTTGCTACACTAAAATTTTAAGAATGAGTTCTATAGATATATTATTAAACAATACCAACCTTGATGCCGAACTAAAAGCAATTGCATTAAAAGTAAAATCCCAAGAAAGAATTACAGTAGCAGATGGAATTACTTTATTTGAAAAAGGAACTATCGATTACTTAGGCATTTTAGCAAATTATATTCGCGAAAAAAAATACGGCAACAAAACTTTCTACAATAAAAACTTTCATATAGAGCCAACCAATGTATGTGTCTTTAGTTGTGCGTTTTGCAGCTACAGCCAATTGTACAAAAATAGAGATGCTGGTTGGGAATTAACCATAGAGCAAATGGTAGATTTGGTAAAAAAATATGATGGCCAAGAAGTAACCGAAGTACATATTGTAGGTGGTGTGCATCCAAAGCTAGATTTGCAGTTTTTTAAAGAATTGCTTGCAGCCATTAAAGCCCACAGACCTGAATTGCATATCAAGGCATTTACAGCTGTGGAGTTTGATTATATGTTTAGGAAAGCAAAAGTAAGCGCTGAAGAAGGTTTGAAAATTTTGCAAGAGGCAGGCTTACAAAGTATTCCTGGTGGAGGTGCCGAAATATTTGCGCCAGAAATTCGCAAACAAATATGTGCAGATAAAGTAGATGGAGATGGTTGGTTGCATATCCATCAAACTGCACACCGCTTGGGTATGCATAGCAATGCTACCATGCTATATGGGCATATTGAAAAATATGAACACCGCATAGACCACATGAATAAGCTGCGCATGGCACAAGACGAAACAGGAGGGTTTAATTGCTTTATACCCTTGAAATTTAGAAATATGGATAATGATATGAGCCATATTGCAGAAAGTACAATCATTGAAGACATTAAAATGTATGCTATAGCAAGAATTTTTATGGATAATTTTGCGCACCTAAAAGCTTATTGGCCAATGATGGGTAGAAACCAAGCACAA
>CAIXQW010000067.1 GCA_903921675.1 uncultured bacterium
TTGCCATTTTGCAAGCCACGTTTTTGGCTTGATAAACCACAAATTTTACACTTTGGATTGCCTTTTTTTCATCTGTAAATTTAATCCTAAGAAACCGTTTTCATAAACATTGAATAAAAGATAAGCCTAGACTGAATTACAAAGATTTTTACCTCCTAAATTTGACCACATTGTCAAATAAAAAAAATCCATCAACTTCTAAAACAAAAACACCCTGCAAATTGCAAGGTATTTTTATTCTTTTAAATTCGTTGATAGTTTAGCGTTTATTTAATCTTACTACCCAATGTTGATTGCCTCGTATAAATTTAGCTTGGTACAATCCGCTAGATAAACTTGACATATTTAATTGATAAGTGTTTTGCTGAGGCACCATATCTTTCATTATAATTTTACCAGTCATATCGTATAAAATCATTTCATCGCCTATTTCCACACCTTCTACAATAGCTACATTCAGCACTGGGTTTGGATAAACTACAAAGTTTGCAGGAGTTAATTGACCAATACCTAGTGCACCCAATTTAATAGTTTTACTAGTTGCAAATGGGGCTAAATAACACCCAGTATAATTCAATATTTTAGCATAAACAGAATCTGTATTATTTACAATATTAGTAGCCCAAGTATTGGTAGTAGTTGTAGTAGCTAATGCATTATTGCGAAACCACTGAATAGTATATGGTGGTAATACAGGGGTAGTAGCCGTATAAATAATTGGTGTTCCACTTGCTCCAGCCTGCGGATAAGATGTCAGTGTTATCGTTGGCGAAATATTATCAGTAGTATTAAATGTGATAGCATTACTAGTATCATTAGGTTTAGTTAGGCAGTGCGCATTACTAAACATTACTACATATACACTATCATTTGTTTCTAACAATGTAGTAGAAAAAGAACTACTATTTGGTCCATAAGGCAATCCATTCCAAAACCATTGATAGTTTGGATTAGTACCACCATCTATTCTAACACTTGTAAATACTACATTAGTACCAATACAAATATCGGTATCCGATGAAGATATTGTAATATCAGGAGTAGCTGGTGGATAAATAACAACTGTATCTGGTTTGCTAGTTACAATCATTGGGCTAGGACAATCTGCTGTACTAGTCAATTGGCACGTAACAATATCGCCATTATTAAAATATGGAGACGCATAAGTAATGCCGGTAGCAGGCACATTAATTCCATTTACTTTCCATTGCAATATTGGATTTGCACCACCATTTACAATATTATAGGCAGTAAAAGTTATCATATCATATTGACAAACTTTATTAGTATCTGATTTTATTTTTAAGCTTGGTGTTACTAATGGTTTAATAATCATTGTCAAAACATTACTTGTATCTTTATTCTTAGCATAACATGCTACACTGGTTGTCATTATACAAGACACCAAATCTCCATTATTTAAAGAAATAGTAGTCATTGTTGGAGAATTCAGTCCAATATTTACTCCGTTTTTCTTCCATTGATATATAGGTGTAAAACCACCATTTGTAGGTGTGGCAGTAAATGTAATAGGTGTACCAAAGCATACATTATTTAAATTAGATGTAATTGTTACATCAGGCACCAAAAGAGGATCTATTGTTACAATTACTTGATTGCTATTTGCCAGAGCGCTTGTCAAGCATTGATTACTACTACTTGTCATTGTACAGGTAATCGTATTAGTACCCACTGCCAATGCAGAAGTATTAAAACTATTAGCATTTGTTCCTGCATTCACGCCATTAACTTTCCATTGATAGGTAGGTGAAAATCCTGCTACAGTAACTGCACTTGTAAAATTAATATTTGTACCGAAACAAACTTGTGTATTTGCTGTATTAATGGTAATTGTTGGCGTTAATAATGGTTTTACAGTCAATGGTAAATTACTGCTGGATGCATTAGATGCTGTAACGCAAGCGGCACTACTCGTTAATATAACACCTATCAAAGAAGACGCGGTTGGTATAAATGTATAAGTTGCAGAATTATTCCCAACTACTGGCACTCCATTTACCTTCCAAACAAAAGATGGTGAAGCTCCTCCATTTATTACAGTAGCAGTATAAGTTACTGGCTGCCCAAAGCAAATTGTGTTACCAGGAGAGGCAACTAGTGTTACCGTAGGCGTTACAGCTGGAGTAACAGACATTATTACATAACTAGCAACAGACGTAGCACTAATACATGGCTCGCTTGAAACCAAAATACATTTTACTGTATCGTTATTGTTTAAATAGCTTGCTGCATACCAATTGGTATCTGCACCAACTAATGCACCGTTTACTTGCCATTGGAAATGAGGAGTAGTGCCACCGTTTGTAATAGCAGCAGTAAAATTAACTGTACTAGACGCACATACTGAATTTGCATCTGCAGTTACTGTAATAGTTGGAGTTACCACAGGTAATACATTGACAGTAATTGTATTACTTGTATCTTTTTTAGGTACTGCACAAAAAGCATTAGAGTTTAAAATACATCTAACTACATCTCCAGCCAATAAACTAGAACTGTTAAAAGTAGCACCTGTTGCAGTATTTACACCATTTACCTGCCATTGGTAAGTTGGTCCAGAACCACCATTTACAATAGTTGAAGTAAAATTAATAACCGGAGTTCCTGAACAACCAACTGCATTCGGACTAGCAATAATGACATCTGGTAATACAGAGGGATTTACAGTCATCGTAATTGGAGAACTTAAAGCAGTATTTGTTGTAACGCAAGATAGGGAACTCGTAATTTCGCAAGTAATCACATCACCATTTACCAAAGAATTGGTTACATAAGTATTAGAATTAGTCCCAACAAGATTCCCATTTATTTTCCATTGTCTTACAGGTGTTGAGCCAAGATTATTACCAACACTAATAAAGGTGATACTTGCTCCTGCGCAAACAGATGTAGTATTAGGCAAGGAAGTAACCGCACTACTAGGAGTAGCTGCAATTGTTACTGTCATTGTAATGATATTACTAGTAGCCAAAGTAGGGCTTGCACATGCAGCATTACTAGTCATTTCACAATAAAATGCATCACCTGTAATCATACCAACTGCGGCAGTTGAATATGTAGCACCATTCGCTCCTACAATTGGTGCACCATTCTTATACCATTGATAAGTAGGAGTTGTACCTGGATCTGTAGCAATAGATGTAAATTGTACAAAAGATGCACTACAAATAGCAGTAGATCCTGTTGAAGTTTGAATCGTTAATGTAGGAACACAAGCATTTGCAACTTGCACAAAACCAATCATCAAAAACAGAATGAGTAGAAATTTATTTTTCATGTCGTAAATTTAGGTTGATTTTATGAAAAATAAATTGATTTTGTTAAAAAATTATCCCAATTACGCCAAGAATTAGGTGATATAAACCAACTTAAAGCACTTTTTATACAAAAAAGATAAATAATCATTCAGCTGTATTATAATAAACCAAAATGAAATCTTTCATTTAATTCTGAACATTTAATAATTATCATAAGGTATGTATTTTCTGTATATCTATCTTTACACTATTAATATAATGAAAAATGTTATCTCACATTGATGATTTATCATCAAATAGTAATCAAGAAATAGTAGAATATTATATACAAAAGGCTTATCAAAGGGCTAAAATAAAGCAACAAGATTTTATCCCCTCATTAGGATACAAAGCCAATTTGCAAATAATGCATCAATTTTACTATTATTATCAAGAAATGTATTTATTAGACCCAAGGTTTTTATGGATGGGTTTGGCTAGGCTTACAGGTGGGCAAGTATTGTGGGGTATGACTAATTTAATAAAAATAGCAAAAGACCCTTGTGTAATGAGTATTGGCATAGTACAGATTGCAAAAGATATTTTTGAAAAAATGGCTTGGCAACACGAATTGTTCTTGGATAATTATCCTCTATTAATTGCTGTATTAAAAAATATGGACTTCCAACCAAAGCCAAGCTTTTCGTTTGCGGAAATTTGGCAAGACATTAAAAATGGTAAACCCTATCAGGTAGCCAATGCAAATTTATCTTTGTTGTTTAACGAGCAAAATTATACAATCCAACATCACTATGAAATAATTAGAGCAGACAATTATAGCAGAAAATATTTATTCCTAACAAGATTTACCATGAGGCAAATACATCCCTATCATCACCGTTTTATAGCAGATGTGCCTTTGAAAGATGTAACCCTAATGCGATACAGATGGCAATGGATTAGCCATAAAAATGGCATGTGGAATACTTGGGTAAACTTACCAGAAGCAGAAAGAACAAGGTTAATACAACTCAATAATCAAGAAATCATGAGTCACAATTGGCTTTAATAGAACGTGAATCAATTTGTTTATTCGCACTATTTTTTGATTTATTCACATGTGCATAATAATCATTGCTTGTAACATTTTCATCAAAGCCTCTCTCCTACATTTGCATTCTTAGTTTATTTTTTCTGCATTAATTTTATAATTCTTCTATAAAAATTACTAGCAAATATTACAATTCAATACAACATGAAATTTTCGCATTTACATAATCATACCCAATACTCTCTTTTAGATGGTGCATCAAGCATTAAAAAAATATTTGAAAAAGCTGTAGCCGATGATATGCCTGCTGTGGCTATTACAGACCATGGCAATATGTTTGGCGTATTTGATTTTGTAGCTACGGCTTATAAATATAAGAACGATAATGGCACCCTAAAGGTAAAACCAGTTGTTGGTTGCGAATTTTATTTAGTAGCCGATAGAACTATACAAACATTTACAAAAGATAAAAAAGACAAACGCTTTCATCAGGTATTATTAGCCAAAAACGAAGAAGGATATAAAAATCTAGTAAAACTTTGCAGCATTGGTTTTATAGAAGGATTATATAGTAAATGGCCAAGAATAGATAAGCAGGTTTTATTACAACATCATCAAGGATTAATTGCTACAACTTGCTGTCTTGGAGCAAGTGTACCACAATCTATTTTAAAAAATGGAGAAGCCGCTGCAGAGGAAGAATTTAAATGGTGGTTAGATGTATTTGGTGAAGATTTTTATGTAGAATTACAAAGACATGGTATACCAGAGCAAGAAATTGTAAACGAAGTGCTAGTGCGCTTTGCACGCAAATATAATGTGCCAATTATTGCTAGTAACGATAGCCACTATGTGGATGTAGAAGACTATAATGCACACGATATTTTGTTATGTGTAAATACTGGTGAAAAACAAAGCACGCCAATCAATAAATACGAAGACGAAGAAGATAAAAGGCCTGGAGAAAAATCTAGATTTGGTTTTAGTAATGATCAGTTTTTTGTAAAAACTACAGCAGAAATGACAAGCCTATTTGCCGACCTACCAGAAGCAATAGATAATACCAATATGATTGTAGATAAGATAGAACCGCTAAAAATAGAACGCGATATTTTACTACCCCATTTCCCGATTCCAGCAGAGTTTAAAACACAAGATGATTTCCTTGCTTTTCTTACTTACGAAGGTGCAAAAATAAAATATAAAATCATTACAACAGAGGTAGACGAAAGATTACAATTTGAATTAAAAGTAATTAAAGACATGGGCTTTGCAGGTTACTTTTTGATTGTAAGCGATTTTATTCGCGCAGCAAAAGACATGAGTGTATTTGTAGGACCAGGCAGAGGAAGTGCCGCAGGCAGTGCTGTTGCTTATTGCATTGACATCACTAATATCGACCCAATAAAATACAAATTACTATTTGAAAGATTTTTGAATCCGGATAGAAAAAGCATGCCGGATATTGATACAGATTTTGATGACAATGGCAGGCAAGCAGTGATAGATTATGTAGCTAACAAATACGGCACTAATCAGGTAGCACATATTGTAACTTATGGTACTATGGCTGCTAAAAGTAGTATTAAAGATGTGGCGCGTGTAATGGATTTGCCTTTAGATGAAAGTAATATGCTTGCCAAATTAGTACCTGATAAACCTGGCACATCTTTAAAAAGAGTTTTAAAAGCACCATTAAAAGGCAGTGATGATAGCTTAGAAAAAAAAGAAGAATACGCTGTAGAAGATATACAAAATGTAGAAAAGCTCAGAGCCATTTACCACGACCTTGGCACTATGCAAAGTAAGGTGTTACACGAAGCAGAAAAGCTAGAAGGCACAGTACGTAACACGGGTATTCATGCCGCAGGTATCATTATTGCACCACAAGATTTAAGCACATTAATACCGGTGTTTAAAAGCAAAGAGGTAAAACTCTTGGTAACACAATTTGAAGGAAGTATTATTGAAAATGCTGGTGTAATTAAAATGGACTTTTTAGGTTTGAAAAACTTAACCATCCTAAAAGATGCAATGGCGATGATTAAAGAAAATCATGGTATTACTATCAACTTAGATGACTTGCCATTAGATGATGAAGCTACTTATAAATTATACCAAGATGGCAATACCAATGGTACTTTCCAATTTGAGAGTCCCGGAATGCAAAAACATTTACGCGATTTAAAACCAGATAAATTTGATGATTTGATAGCCATGAATGCCTTGTACAGACCAGGCCCAATTGCTTATATTCCAAACTTTATTGCGCGTAAACATGGCAAAGAAGAAATTATCTATGATGTGGCAGATATGGAAGAGCATCTTGCAGCAACCTATGGCATTACTGTATACCAAGAGCAAGTAATGCTACTAAGCCAAAAGCTTGGTAACTTTAGTAAAGGAGATGCTGATGTATTGCGTAAGGCAATGGGTAAAAAGCAAAAGGCAGTGCTAGACAAAATGAAAGGGCAATTCATGGATGGTTGCGCTAGTAATGGACACCCTGCAGATAAAGCCGAAAAAATTTGGAAAGACTGGGAAGCATTTGCTCAATATGCATTTAATAAAAGCCATAGTACATGCTATGCGTTAGTGGCTTATCAAACTGCTTATTTAAAAGCACATTACCCCGAAGAATATATGGCGGCAGTATTGAATAGCCAAAACAATATAGAAAGTGTAAGTGTGTACATGGAAGAATGCCGCAGAATGGGATTGAAAATTTTAGGCCCAGACATTAATGAAAGTAGTAATGGATTTAGTGTAAATAAGGAAGGTGTCATTCGGTTTGGATTAGGAGCTATAAAAGGAGTAGGTGAAGCAGCTGTAGAAGATATTTTACTAGAAAGAAATAAAAACGGTGCGTTTAAAGATGTATTTGATATGGTGCGCCGCGTAAATAGCAGAACCGTAAATAAGCGCAGCATGGAAAGCCTAGTATGTGGCGGTGGTTTTGATAGTTTTACAGGTATGCATCGTGGGCAATATTTTGATATGCCACTTGGCGAGTTGAATAATAACTTAGAAAAAATTATAAAGTATGGGCAACAATACCAAGGCAAAAGCACGGAGCTAAGCAATAGTCTTTTTGGCAATATTATGGATATGGAAATTGCTATTCCAAAAATTACCAACTGTGCACCATGGGGCTTAACAGAAAGCCTCGAGAGAGAGAAAGAAGTAGTAGGTATGTATATCACAGCGCATCCATTAGATAATTTTAAATTTGAAATAGAAGCATTTAAAATTGCCAGAATTGCAGATATTAAACTGCCAGATAATGTAGGTAAAAATGCACGCTTGGCAGGTTTTGTAAGTGCGGCTCAGCATTTAACAACTAAAACAGGTAAGCTATATATGCGTGCAACTATTATAGATTATACCGAGCAACTAGAGCTGTTTTTGTTTGGAAACGATTATGTACAATTCAATAAATATTTTGATATCGGGCAAACACTATTAATTACTGGTGGCTTTCATCCACGTGCTTGGGGTAATACAGATCAAACCGAATTTAAGATGCAAAGTATTATGCTAATGGAAGACGCCAAAGCTACATTCAGCAAGCGTTTGGACATACATTTACCAGCAGGAAAAATTAGTGACAACTTTATTGTAGAGCTACAAAAATTCATGAAAAACAATCCTGGCAATTGTGAGCTGGGCTTTACTATGTACAACAGCAGCGGCGAAGAAAGTTTGAAATTTAGGGCTACAAAAAAAGTATTGTTTAATGATGAATTGAAAAGTTTGTTTGAAACAATGCCCTATGTGAGTTATAGGTTAATAACTATTTAGGATAATAAAAATAAATGTTTTGGCACAAAAATAGAGGAGTATATTTGTAGTCTTCCTTAAACATTTTTATTGGATGCAAAAGAAGAAAAATTAATTTAAAAA
>CAIXQW010000068.1 GCA_903921675.1 uncultured bacterium
CGTATTAAGGTAATTGATATAAACAAGATTATTTTAAATCATTCTTGTAACTTTGCACTTCAAAAAAATAGTTGAATGAAAAAAATAAATATAATTTAAAATCTCTCTCAGTAGATTCAACATAGTATAATGAGAAGAAAGTGCACTACTACAACTTGGTTGTAAATTGAAAGGGAAATCAAATCTCTTGCAGTTTGTACAGTTGTAAAAATGTGCATAGTATAGTTCATTGTTT
The DNA here is from genome assembly GCA_903921675.1 of uncultured bacterium. Lineage (GTDB taxonomy): Bacteria > Bacteroidota > Bacteroidia > Chitinophagales > Chitinophagaceae > CAIXQW01. The sequence continues at coordinate 236 of CAIXQW010000068.1, forward strand.
TACATATTAGTAAAATTAAAATGCCAAAACTGGCTAGTATATTTTGCAAGTTTTGGACAGATATGCTAACTTGTATTGGATGCACATTTCAAGTACAATGAAAGGATTTGTAAATGAAAATAAATACATGTGTGGGTATAAAAAAGAAACACACAATTTTCTTAGTAAGGTTCTAGAAAGTTGTGTGTTGAATGATTAAAAATAATGTTTTATTATTCAATTGGATGAATAGAGTTGGTATTTTTCTTACAAATTCTCACCCCAATTTTTCAATTCTTCTTCGCTCCATAATTCGGGAAAGAATATTCTGCGTTGATATTTTGGCAACATGTATTTTCGCCAATCGCTACCACCTGTTGCTTCTCCGCCACCTATGTATTTTGCTGCTGCATGGTAATGTGCCATCACCCATGTTACATTTACAGTATAGTCGTAATGACGCATTGCTTTAATTAATTCTGCATCTTGCTTTATTTCTGTTGGTAATTGTTTGAATCTTGTCCAAAGGTTAGAGGAATTATATCCTTCCATTTTATCTAAAAACATTTGTTTGTATTTTTTTTCAAAATTTACAAGTAATGTGTTTTTCTTCCCAGTTGTATAGTCTTTGCCTGCAGCTTGCCAATATAAATGTTCAAAAGCATGTGTGTAGGAAGTGTTTCTGTCTATTGTAGCTCTGAATCGAAAATCAATTAAATTAATTAATTCTGTAGAAGCAAATTCTATCATACGATATTGCGCAGATTGAAAGCCACTAGCAGGCGTTAATGTGTTTCTAAATTTCATATATTGCTCTAGCTCCATACCATCTCCCATGATGTCGAAGGATGTTGAGAGCATATCAAAATATCTACTAATGCGTCTTAGTTTTTCTGTAAAAAAAGCTGCATCAATATTTTCGTTATTGCTTACTTGGTCAATTTCCCATAGAATCATTTTAAATAATAATTCGTTGATTTGATGGTACATAATAAATACCATTTCATCAGGGCAAGTAGTGCGCTGGATTTGCAGACCTAGCAAAGCTTCTGGCAATATATAATCCCAATATGTAATTGGATTAGCATGAACCAAACCTTCTAAATGCACATCGGTGTTTTGGCCAATGGCATTGTACTTTTCATCTAGTCTTTTTATTAATTCTTCTTTATTTGTATTCATTTTTTATTTTTTCATTAATTGATGAATAAGCAGATCAATTTGTTCGTCTGAATGATGAATAGTAATATCATTGTCGCGAATAAATTGTTGTATTCTTTTTTCTTGTGCATTTCCATTCTGAAAAGCCATAGAATAAGCAATATTAATAAAAGAAACCATAGTATGCAAAGGAAAATAATCATTTGGATATAAAGCATTCATTCTGTGTGCTAATTTTAGTAAAATCGAGGATATCGATCAGTTATTTTATCTATCCTTACAATATAATTTTGCAAAGAAAGATTCTAAATTTTATCTGTATTACGCTTGTTAGATTTTTCGTATTTTTTATTATTTACTTCCCAATTATTACCATGATGTAGCATCAATTGCTAGTTAACCCAGCAGTCTTTTAGGACAGCATTCCTATCTTTCAGAATGTATGGTAACCTACTATGAGCAGGATTTTTCACTAAAACTGCACTTTTCTATTTTAAAATCGTACCTTCTTATTTGTAACATTTGTAACTCGCAATTTCCAAAAAACAATTCATCTTTGCAGCCTTATGCTTACAAGCGAAATTATTGGTTATGTATGTGCCGTGGCGATGGGTATTACACTAGGCTTGGTAGGTGGCGGTGGTAGCATTTTAACCATCCCAATATTGGTGTATTTATTTCATATCAATGCAAAGCTTGCCACTACTTATAGTTTGTTTATTGTTGGATGTACTTCTGCCATTGGTGCTTTTACGCATTGTAGGCTTGGCAATATTCAGCTAAAGCCTGCCATGCAATTTGCAATTCCATCTTTGGCAAGTATATTATTAGTACGCAAATTTTTATTGCCATTGCTCCCAAATACGATTTTTGCAATAGGGCAGTTTCCTGTAAGCGAAGAAATTTTAATAATGTTAGTATTTGCTACCTTTATGTTGGCGGCATCTTACTTTATGATAAAACCTTCTCAACCTGTAGCAGCCACTAAGACACCTAATGGTAGCCGAGTATTGTTGCTTGGAACTTTGGTGGGTATGGTGACTGGTTTTTTGGGTGCAGGTGGTGGGTTTTTAATTATTCCTGCATTATTGTTTTTTACAAATATTAGTTTGAAGCAAGCTGTAGGTACATCTCTACTCATCATCGCATTTAATTCGCTGTTGGGTTTTATAGGCGATGTAGTGATGAAGGTGGTAATTGATTATCTATTTATTTTTCAAATTGCAGCCTTGGCCGCTATTGGTATTATCATTGGTACGCAACTATCTAAAAAAATAAACGGCGCAAAATTGAAACCTGCATTTGGGTGGTTTGTATTGGTAATGGGTATTTATATTATAGCGAAGGAGATATTTTTTTGAGGGAGTAAATGACTAAAACTCACGGTAAATTAGGGAGATTATCTTTCACTCTTCACCTTTTTGTTTTCAAAAAACTCTTGATGTAAAATCTAACTTTCTAAATTAATTTTCATTGCATCTATTTGCTCTCTATTGCCTAATACAATAAGTTTCATGCCATCTGTCAATAATGTATTACTTGGTGGATTGATAATAAATTTTCCATCAGCATCTTTTATTCCAATACTATTTACACCAGTTTTTTTCCAGTTCATTATTTCTTCTAAGGTTTGGTTTTTTACTTCCTTAGGCAATTGATTATATTCCAAAGATTCTATATGTATACTTTCTCCTTCTTCGCCACTTAAAAAATCTATAAACTCTATTACATCTGGCTTAGATACTAATGTAGCCATGTGTGTACCACCAATTTTATCTGGCATAATTACATTGTCTGCACCAGCTTTTTTTAGTTTTTGAATTGTATTATTATCAGATGCTCTGCTGATGATGCGCAGCTTGTTGTGCAATGCTCTTGCAGACAATACAATAAACACATTTTCGCTATCATTGGGTAATGCAGTAAGCAATGCTTTGGCATGCATGATGTTGGCTTTTAAAAGGCATTCGTCTTCAGTAGCATCACCACACAAAAATATAATGTCTGGATATTCTTCTTTAAATTTCTCCACAATTTTTTCGTTTTTATCTATCACCACAAATGGTATTTTGTGTGCAATAAATGTTTTAGCTGCTTGTTGACCATTTCTACCAAAACCGCAAAGCACTACATGGTTTTTTAAATTGTTTATTTTCATCGTCATTCTATAATGTTTAAAGAAATTTTTTATTTCGCCATTTACTACAAATTGTGTGATGCTACCCAATACAAAAGCCAAAGCTACCCAGCTAATGATTAATAAAAAAGTAGTAAATATTTGCCCACTGTCACTCAAAGGTCTTACCTCGCCAAAGCCAACAGTGGTAATAGCTAAGGTAGTCATATACATGGCTTCTCTAAAGGTATAATGCTCTATCAGCATATAGCCTGATATGCCTATTATTATAATTACTTGTAGTATTATAATAGGAAACAACAATCTAAATAACCACGACTTCATGCTTTACTTTGGATAAATTTATATATTTTTTTGTAAAGTAAAGAATATATTTTGGTATGGATTTAAAAATGTATTTTTAAATGAATTGTAACAATTGTTGCAAAATGGTTTGAAAATTGGATGGACATTTGCATCATTAAAAAACGTAATTGACATCACAAAAAAACAATTTAATCATCATTAATTTCTTACACAAAAAGCAAAGAAAATAAAATCATGAAAGTAGAACAAATTTACACAGGCTGTATTGCACATGCAGCATATTATATAGAAAACAATGGCGAAGCAGCTATCTTTGATCCATTGCGCGAAGTGCAACCTTATATAGATAGAGCCACAAAAGATAATGCTAAAATAAAATATGTATTTGAAACGCATTTTCATGCAGATTTTGTGAGTGGCCATTTAGACCTAAAAGCAAAGACTGGAGCTGAAATAGTTTTTGGGCCAAATGGTAAACCTACTTATGATGCCATTACTGCCACAAATGGACAAATATTTGAAATAGGTAATTATAAAATTAAAGTGATACATACTCCAGGGCATACCATGGAAAGCACTACTTATTTGTTGATAGATGAAAATGGCAAAGAGCATGGCATTATTACTGGCGATACATTATTTATTGGCGATGTAGGCAGACCAGATTTAGCGCAAAATGTAATTGCAGATCTAACGCAAGATAAATTAGCTCGCCACTTGTATCATTCCTTACGCGAAAAAATTATGCCATTAAGCGATGAGCTTATTGTATATCCTAACCACGGAGCAGGAAGTGCATGTGGTAAAAATATGAGTAAGGAAACTACGGATACACTTGGCAATCAAAAGAAAGTAAACTATGCATTACAACCAATGACAGAAGATGAATTTGTGGATGCAATTTTAACAGGGCTTACACCTCCTCCAGGATATTTTCCCAAAAATGTATTGATGAATATACAAGGTTACGAAAGCCTAGACGATGTAAAACAAAGAGCTTATAAAGCATTGAATGCAGAAGAGTTTGAAGCAGTAGCTAACGAAACCAGCGCATTGATTTTAGATACTCGCAAAGCCAGCGATTTTGCTAATGGCTTTATTCCAAATAGTGTTAATATTGGCTTAGAAGGTAGTTTTGCACAATGGGTAGGCGAGTTGATAATAGATATCAAACAAGAAATTTTATTAGTTACAGATGAAGGCAAAGAAGACGAAGCAATTACTAGATTGGCAAGAGTAGGGTATGACCATGCTATTGGATTTTTGCAAGGTGGCTTTGCTACGTGGGTAGCATCTAGCAAAGAGATAGATACTGTAAGCAGAATAAATGCAAATGATTACGAGCAACAATTTCATACACAAAAAGATATTATAATAGATGTAAGAAAGAAAAGCGAATTTGATAGCGAACATTTAGAGCATGCCATCAATATTCCTTTAAACCAATTGAATGAAAGATTGGCGGAAATTCCGAATGATAAATCGTTTACTATACATTGTGCAGGTGGATACAGAAGCATGATAGCAGCGTCTATGCTTAAGCAAAGAGGCTACGAAAATTTTGTAGATGTAATAGAAGGCTTTGCTGGCTTGGCTAAAACAAATGTGCCAAAAACTAATTATGTTTGTCCTTCTACATTGTTGTAATTGTAAAATAAAAGAATGGCAACAGTAATTTTTATAATAGTAATGCTGCACTTGGTTGTAGGCTCTGGATATATTTTATATAAATTAGAATTTCAGAAAAATACAATAGTGAAAGAAAAATAAATTTGGATTAGCGTTCGTAATAACTCGTTTATACAAATACTAACACCACAACCTTGTAAAGAAATTTGGCATATTATAGCGAGTCGCTATAATAGAATTGGCAATTGCAAATAAAGAGCTTTACATATTGTAGATTTTTTCCATGCTAATGAAAATGAAGAAGTAGATGCGAAAATCAATTACACGGATAGTAGTTATTCAAAAATATTAGTAATGAAACAAAAAAAAGTAAAAATAGAAATGGCTATAACTTATGATTTAAATACTAGCCAATTTTAGGGTTTAGCTAATAAAATAAGTAAGGGATTATTAAAAGAATTTTATCCGTAATTATTACTTATAGTTTGTTTTGAAAATACCATTAAGAAAAAACAGAAATATTTATTCGTTTAAAAAACTATTATTGAAATTATTTTAAAAATTAACATTGCAAATAAAGTGTTTAATTTAAGTTATTTTTGTAATCCATGAAATATATAAATCCAATTTTCGAAAGTAAATTAATTGACGAAATAAATGAAGTAGGCACAGAAATGAGCTTTGCCGAAGGAGATACTATCATAGAATATGGTAAGTTTATTCACATGATACCTTTGATTCAAACGGGTGTAATAAAGGTGCTACGCAGAGATGATGAAGGCCGCGAATTGTTGCTTTATTATTTATCTGCGAACTCTACATGCAGTATGGCCTACTCTTGTTGTATGGAAAGCCGTCAAAGCGAAATTAGAGCAATAGCCGAAGAGGATGTAACCTTGTTGGCAATTCCGCATGCAAAGCTTGATGAATGGCTTTGTAAATACCCAAGTTGGAAATCTTTTATCATGCATAGTTTTAATGAAAGATTATTGGAAATGCTAAAAACAATAGAAAATATTGCATTTAAAAAATTAGACGAAAGACTCATTGATTATTTAAAAGAAAAGCAGCGTATCAACCATTCTGCAGTTATAAAAGCTTCGCATAATACCATTGCCGAGGAGATGGGTACATCGCGAGTAGTAATATCAAGGCTATTAAAGCATTTAGAAAATGATAAAAAGATAATCTTGTACAGAAACGAGCTAAGAATTATGAAAGAACTGTAACTTTTGTAACAATATTTTGGGCTAGAAAGGTAGTAAATTTGCATTATAATCATTCACCAAAAACCAAACAAGCAAGATGAAAAAAAATATGGGCTCTGCCGACAGAACAATTAGATTGTTAGTGGCAATTGTAGTAATTGGATTATACATTACAGATAAAATTACTGGTACTACAGCAATTGTATTATTAGCACTTTCTGCAATATTTGTTCTTACAAGTTTGATAAGTTTTTGCCCTTTGTACTTACCTTTTGGTATTTCTACAAGAGGTAAAAACGAAAAAGAATAATTTAAAATAAATAAAAATTAAATGTTTGAATTATTAGGGTAATAATTCAAATGACACTGCTATGCAACTAATATTAAAATATAAAGCCGAATTAATAGGAATGATAATGGGTGCAATATGCGGCTACAGTTATTACTATTTTGTAGGATGCGCTAGTGGCACATGCGCTATTACATCTAGCCCCGTAAATAGTACAATCTATGGAGGAATAATGGGTGTACTAGTGGCTAATCTGTTCAGAAAAGAAAAACAAACAACAAAATAATCATGAAAACAGAAGAAATAATCATTGCCAATTTAAAGTGCAGTGGCTGCGCAACTACTATCAAAAACAATTTGATGGAATTGCCAGGTATACAAGATGTAAACGTAGTAAATGACGAAGATAAAGTAATAGTGTCCTATGATAATTTAGATAGAAGTGCTATTACAGAAAAACTACATTCGTTAGGCTATCCAGAAGCTACAGAAGAAAATGGCTTGCTGCTGCAATTGAAAAGTTTTGCAAGCTGCATGGTAGGCAGGGTAAATAACATGACGAATAAATAATTCCAAACAATAAAAATAAAAACAAAAAATGAAAGATTTCAAAACAATTGTAGATGTAAGAACTCCAGACGAGTTTATGGGTGGACATGTTGCAGGTAGCATCAATATTCCATTGCAAGAAGTACCAAACAGAGTAGAAGAATTTGCTGCAATGGCGCAACCAATTTTACTTTGCTGTGCAAGCGGTAATAGAAGTGGGCAGGCAACTTTGTTTTTAAAAGCCAACCAAATAGATTGCGAAAATGGTGGTAGTTGGTTAAGTGTAAATGGGCAATTTAGAACAGCATAAAATAAAAGAGAAAATGATTAATACAATAAAAAAAATGTTGGGCTTTGGGCCATCTGTAAATTATGCAGAACTTGTAAAAAATGGTGCACAAATTATAGATGTTCGTAGTCCTGGCGAATACCAAAGTGGGCATATTAAAGGCTCTGTAAATATTCCTTTGCAAAGCTTACCTTCGCAAATAGCAAAAATTAAAAAAGGCAAACCAATCATTACTTGCTGTGCATCTGGTATGCGAAGTGCATCTGCCAAAAGTATATTGAGTGCTAATGGCTTTACAGAAGTATACAATGGCGGTGGCTGGATGGGCCTGCAAAATAAAATTTAAAATATGTTAGAAAGAATAACAAGCAAATGGACAATTAGCCGTGCAATTTATTTTGTACTTGGACTTTGGGTGATATCTGAAGCAGTGGCTAGTCACCAATATTTTGGAATATTGTTTGGAGGTTATTTTGCATCTATGGGCTTGTTTGCCTTTGGCTGTGCAGCAGGAAATTGTGGTGTGCCGCCTACACAAAAAAATAATAATACAAATTTAGAAACACAAGATATTACCTTCGAAGAAATAAAA
>CAIXQW010000069.1 GCA_903921675.1 uncultured bacterium
TCACTTTTGACTCGGACAGGGTCCCAGAAAGTGATGATTACTTCCAATGGACATTATTAAATCAATTTTTATACCTTTTATTGCTTTTGTATAAAGTACATTCATTAATTCTTTATCTGTAAGCCATGCGATAGCGCCGAAAATACTTTTTTCTGCACTTTTTATATTTTGCAGTATTTCTTTTTTAATATTATTAAAATGTGATTCTATTGACATTGTTTTTAGTTCTTTTTTATTGCGTTGAATTATTTCACCTAATCCCAATTTCCAATTTTAATAAAATCCATACAATATTGGTGGCACTTTGGGCAGTAATTCCTATTTACGCTTAGGGTAATTTGTCCATATTTAATAAAATAAGAATTTTCATTAGCATGGAACATTCTAGGATTGTTATAAAATCGGAATGTTTTTTTTAGGTCTTCAAAATTATAATAATTTTGAAGTGAAAATTCTCTTTCGTCTATCGTGATTGCAGGCATCATATCTTTTACTCGATAGGTTGCCATTCCGCCACCAACATATAATTTTTCGTTGAAGCCGCAACCGCATTTAGCATTAATAATTAGTCCCATTGATTTTTATTTTATTATTCTCTACTTAACTCACACTCTCTGCCTCCACATCTTTATTTATTTTACCCACCAATCCTTTTAAAACACTACCTGGGCCAACTTCTGTAAATTTTGTGGCGCCATCTGCTATCATGTTTTGTACGCATTGGGTCCAACGCACGGGACCAGTTAATTGGTCTATTAAATTTTTTTGAATTTCTTTTGCACTTGTAAATGGTTGAGCATTTACATTTTGATACACTGGGCAATTTGGTTCTGCAAACGTAGTTTGTTCTATTGCTGCTTTTAATTCTTCTTTGGCTGGCTCCATTAATGGGCTGTGGAATGCACCGCCTACAGGTAATAATAATGCACGCTTTGCACCGGCTTCTTTTAGTTTTTCGCAAGCTATTGCTACACCTTTGTGGCTGCCACTTATTACTAGTTGTCCTGGGCAATTATAATTAGCTGCTACTACCACTTCTTCGGTAATGCTATTACAAATCTCTTCTACTTTAGCATCATCTAAACCCAATACCGCAGCCATAGTGCTAGGACTTAGTTCGCAAGCTTTTTGCATAGCCTTAGCACGCATGCTCACTAGCTTTAATGCATCTGCAAAATTCAAACTGCCATTGGCTACCAATGCGCTAAATTCGCCAAGGCTATGCCCCGCAACCATATCTGGCTTGGCATTTTCTAAGCATAAAAATTGAATAACAGAATGTAAAAAAACAGCGGGCTGTGTTACATTCGTTTGTTTCAATTCTTCTGCAGTGCCTTCAAACATTATTTTACTGATTTCAAAACCAAGTATTTCATTGGCTTGTTCAAATAGTTGTTTGGCTTTATCATTTGTTTCGTAAAGCTCTTTACCCATGCCTGTAAATTGTGCACCTTGTCCTGGAAAAATGTATGCGTGTTTCATTGTAATATATTGTTGTATTGTTTAATTGTTGTATTGATTTATTGTTTAATTGCCTGTCTCGAGCTAGCCTCGGAATTTAATTGTTGTATTGCTGAATTGCAAGTGTCAAGTTTGCTTTGATTTTTTTAATTTGGAATTTTATTTTTAGAAGTTTAAAACTTTACTTAATCAAATCATTTTTACCAAAACTAAATGGCAATAAATCTTTGATGCTTTCAAATACATGTATCGGACCACTTTGCCCACTTACAATTATTGGAAATTTATTTTCGTTTCTATCTTCACACTCGCTAATAAATTGGCGGCAGACGCCACATGGAAAAGCAGGGGCGTCGTTGTCTTGAAATTGCTGATAAGTAGAAATGGCAATGCTTAAAATTTTTGCATCTGGATATTGCGTAATTGCAGAAGACAATGCAGTGCGCTCTGCACAAATACATACCGAGTAGGAAGCATTTTCTATATTAAAACCAGTAATGATTTGACCATTATCTAATTGCACTGCACATCCTACACAGAAATTGCTATATGGGCTGTAAGCTTCATGCACAGCATTGCGTGCTACATGCAATAGATGCGCAAGTTTAGATTCTACATCTTCTATTTTTTCGAAGGATTGAAATGATATTTTTAATTCTTGATTTGCCATTATTACTATCAAATGATGATTGTAAATATACGAGTAAAGTAAGTATAAGGTGGTACATATTCCTAGAATTTATTTTGCAGTGCAAAAGGGATGGAACGTGGACTCGGCGGATTTGCGCGGATCTTTTATGAGGAATTTTGAAATGTACCTTTATTTATAAAAAAGAAAATATTAGTTTGAAAAAATCCTTGAAATTCCTTTACCTCCGCATCCTCCGCGTTTCCTAATAATTTGGCGAAGCCAAAACAAATTCAAATTTTAAAATATTGCTCTTACACTTGCTCTGCCTGTGTGCACTACTTGCTGAGTGCCTGCTTTGCGGCCTTCGTAACTAAAGCTCAATTCTATGCCTTTGGCCAAGCGCTTTTCGTAGTTGGCTTGCCATAAAAAATTCTTTCCATTTTGTAAACCATCTAGCATTATAAAACCAACGCTGCTATTTGCTTCGCCATCAAAACTAATATTGCTAAACACCCCATTGATATTTAAATTGCCTTTGCTAGCTAATGCGTTTTTGTATTCTATACCTATAGAATTAATCAATGCTTTTTCGCCACCAAGCGATGCTTTATTATTTCTAGTTTCGTATTTGTAATTTACCACATAGCGCGTATTATTATTCTGGGTGATGAAAGAAATATTTGGCTCTATACTTTGATACAAATAATGATAACTTCTATTGTTTAGAAATGCAGAATTAAAATATTTATTGCCATATTTAAAATTGCTTGAAAAAGTATATTGCTTTGTGCCATTAATTCTAATTTTTACAGCCTGCTCTTGATTGCCTCTGTCATCTATGCCATAGGTTAAAAGGCTGCGAGTATTATTAGAAGTTTGCAGATAATCTATACCCCAAATACTACTAAATCTATTAAAGAAAATGGTATTGCTAATACTTGTACCATTGTTGATGAGGTTGTCTACGTTGCTGGATTTATAAAGTGGATTGTATTGTGCTAATCCTGCTTCTGATAAATATTTATTGGTAAGCTGTATACTACTTTGCAATACAAATCTTGCTGCAAAACCCTTTAGCCCTTTATTGGCAGCGCCTCCAATCATTTGTTTCAGGTTTGCAATAACAGTTTGGTTTAACGAATTGTATTTAGCGCTTACATATTGGTTGGTAGGTGTAAACACGCGTATGTATTTTTTTTGATCAGGGAATTGTGCAATTTCAAATTCATTTAGTTCTTGCACAGTATTGTTGTTATAGTCTATCCAATAATGTGTGCCTTGGCCAATTGGCACTTCTAAGTAAGTAAATTCTCTTTTTAATTCTTGCCCAGAACCAAACTCATAAAGCAAATTATAGTTTAATCCATTTTTCAAAACACTAATGGTGTAGTCTAATCTGCCAAGCAAATTATCTTCGGCTTGCTGTTTGTACAGCGTGGTATCTAACACCATTAATTTTCTGTAGGTACTAGTTAAATTAATAGTTTGATGTTTAAAAGAATGGATAGCAGTGCTAATATTTAAGTTGTGTGACTGATTGACAAATTTTAATTTATTGGTATCTGCCAATGCATCGCGGCGAGTAAAATACAAAGCACTCCATTGGTTAGTAGCATCTGTAGCATTGTGTATGCCCAATTGCGCCACCTGAAAACCAAACGAATTTTTTGCTAATGAATCATTTGTAATATTTTTAATGGTGTTATTTTCTAAAGAACATTTTGCAGCAATAGTTAAGCCTTGCAATTTGTTAAATGTTTTTTCTGCCTCTATGCTTGGTCTGGTATAATTACTTTTCATGCCACTCCATTCGCTAGTGGTAATACTACCATTTACATTGGTGCGCCAAGTTTTAGCTTGGCAGCTATGCGCAAATGCATTGCGGAAGCCCTTATAGGCATTGCCTCTGATGAATGTGCTGAAATTATACATGGCTCTTGTTGTTGAATTATTATACACTTCTATTTTTGCATCTGCCAATTGTTCATTTTGTGGAGTAGGATTAAAATCGATTGTCCAATTGCGGGTAAACTCCGCTTCTCTAAATCTTTCTAATTGTTTAAATTTACTGTTTACATTTTCGTAATGCAAAGTATTATTCATTTTCCATTTGCTATTGCTAGATAATTTTCTTTTATCTGTAATATCTATTTTTTGTGCAAGACCAATGTGCTTATCATTATCTATAGTGCTAAATAAATTTGCATCGTTATTGCTTACGCCTAATTCGTAATTCACTTCGCTTTGCTCTGATATTTTATAAGTTCCACCTACTGTAAATAGCTGCTGTCGCTTAGGCGTTACCAATACGATGTAAGGAATATAATCGCCTTGCGGTTTGCCATTGATAGGCGCCACCCAACTATATACTCTACCATTCTTTAAATTCGCATTAGTGGTATAGTTGCCTTTACCGGCACCTACAAAACTAAAGCCCATCGTGTATTTGGCACTATCTGCGTTGGTGCTAAATACAAACACGCTATCATACAAAATGCTATTTACAGTCGTGTCTATTATTTTGTACATTACTCTATTAGCACTAAAAGTATCTTGCCTATAGCTTGGATAAATTGCTTTGCTAATATCATCACCAATGGTGCTTAGCAGGTATTCTTGATTATCATCTAAGGTTTGCTGTATGGTTTGTTTTTTTGCATCCTGATTGCTGTAGGCATTTACATGTAGATTCAGTTTTTTACCAATTTGTAATTCGTGGGTGGTGTAGAGGAGGGAGTTTAAATAATTTCTGTCGTTTATTTCGTACTCTACTATTAGGCGCGTATCTTTTGTAATCATTTTGCGAGGCATAAAAATTATTTCTGCCTGATTGTAATCGATGATGTAATCTTTGTCTTCTCCGCGCTGTAGTAATATACCATCAATATAAATTTTTTCGCTATTGGCTAGTATGATAAAAAATGTTTCTCCATTTGGGCCTATTATTTTGTATGGGCCTTGATTGCCTTCTTTGGTAGCAATTTGTGTTCTTACAAATTTTCCTTTAGCAAGGCTAGCGCCTACACCATAGTTGTATTGTGTTTTGTTTTTACCATTAAAATTATTTTGATTTGTAAAATAAAATCCTTGTACTCTTTTATAAAAATTCATAAAGTAAGATTTTGGTCTTAGTAAATCGTGGTCGCCAATCATTAACTTTGCATTGCGTTTTTTAAATTGTATAAATACTCTATCAAATTCTTGCAGGCTTTGGGTGTTACCTTCTGGCTGAAATGGGATATTATTATCTGTAATGCTGGCTTGCATTTCTATACTATCACCAAGCATACCATTTAGTTGTAAATTAAATTGCGAGTTTACTACCACATCTTGGCTATTACCAAAGTTGATACCTCGACTCAGGCTACCAGCATAATCCATATTGCCAAAATCCACAATGCTATTGCTGGTATTGGCATCCATTTCGTAATAGGGGTTATTGCCTCTGCCCAAATACATACTCATATTACTTACTTTTTTATGATTGTATTTTTTGCCTAATTGTGTTTGTAAAATTCTGTAATTGATTTGCACACTATCTTGGCTTGGCTTCTTTTTCCAAACCAGCACACTTGCAAAAGGGTAGAGGGTGTAGGTGCTACTATCTATTTGGGCAATGCTAAAGTGTGATGCATCTATACTCATAGAATCTATGTGAATGGTATCGGCTACAGCATATTTTTGCATGCGCCAATTGCTAAAGTCCATAAATGCATTTTGCGCAGCAGTACTAAATACCACTGCTACACAAATGCCAATTACCAAGCCTAATATTTTAAATATACTACCCAAGCGATGCTTTAACGATTAAAAATAGCAGAATATTACAATATAGCATATTATAAGGTAGTTATTGGTGGATTTTTTTTGGGTGAAAATGCCAGATTCGTTCATTTGACATTCAATTAATTGAATTATTGTTCCTGATAAATAAACTATTATGATATGCTGAAATTTTATTAAATATACATCTGTATAACTTTTTTTTCAACTTCGAGGACAATTAAATATTGCAAAATTATCTCTTAATATAATTTCTGGCACATTTGAATGCATGAATGATTAGAAAAATGCGATACTTGATACCTCGAAATTCGCACAATGCAATTTCGGTTGGATGGGATAAAAAATATCTCTTATATAAATCCCTCTCTACAAGTTTTACATTTTATGAAGTTGTTTTTTTTTAGAATTATTCCACATTTTTTTTATAATTTTCATCAGCTTATTTTTAAATTTAAAAAGTAAACATGCATATTTGGTAATAAATTTTCGAAAATCAATTGCTTAACTCCAAGTCATATTAATTCTTTGATTTCTCTAATTTTCTCAACTGCATGTTATTATTTCCCCTCTCACCAACATCTTGCTATAGAATTACGTATATTTACAAGAGTAAATTATAGTTGGGTATTTTAATTGTTGAAGATGCATACATTTATTATTAGATCTTGCTGGATTGTGCTGATTAGCACGTGGTGTTGTATGCCTATATTGGCGCAGCAAAACTGTATGAATGCTATACCTATTTGCCAAAATGTGTATAGCCAAACAAATGCCAATACAGGTGTGGGTAGTGTGGCAGATTTAACTAGTAGCAATCAGGGCTGCCTAACCAATGGCGAGGTAAACTCTGGTTGGTATATCTTAAATGCCAGTACCGCTGGCAATGTTATTTTTACAATCACTCCCAATAATGCCACCGACGATTACGATTTTGCTGTATGGGATATTACAGATACTAGCTGCAATGCCTTAGCCAATGGGCTTACTCCGCTGCGTTGCAACTTTGCTAGTCTTGCCAACTCTAGCCCAGGTGGTTTAACTGGCCTAAATTCCACAGCTACACAAACAAGTATTGGTGGTGGTGGTCCATCTTTTTGTAGCGCCATTACAGCAGTGGCAGGGCAAACATTTGTAATATTGGTCAATAATAATTCTGGTAGTGCCAATGGGTATGCTATCAACTTTACTGGTAGCACTGCGCAAATTATAGATAATACTTCGCCAACTGTAAAAAGTGTGTATGTGCCTCCTACATGTGGCGGGCCAATGCAAGTAAAAGTTTTATTGAAAGAGAATGTAAAATGCAATAGCATTGCTAACAATGGCTCCGACTTTACAGTAAGTGGTGGTTACGCCATCAATGGTGCAGTGGGTAGTAGTTGCGCGAGTGGAGGTGTATTTTCGTCTAGTATATTTATCAACTTTAATGCAGCCTTATCACCAGGCACTTATACAGTTACCATCAATAATGGTACAGATGGCAATACCTTACTAGATAACTGCAATAATGCTTTAATGGCAGGCAGTACATTTACATTTACGGTATTGACACCATTGCAGGCAATTGTGCAACCTCAATTTGGTTGCAGCGGTAGCACAAGTGGTACTATTACAGCTAGTGGATTAGGTGGTTACCTGCCGTATAAGTACGCCATTAATGGTGGAATTTTTAATATTGGTAATACATTCGCAAGCCTTAGTGCAGGTACTTATACTGTGTCTATCAAAGATTCTTTGGGTTGTATAGATGATAGTGTAATTACTTTATCTCCTGCGCCACCTATAGTTATAAATAGTGCTAGCAGCACCAATCTTTCTTGCTTTAGTGCCGCTAATGGAACTATTACTATCAATGCAAGTGGTGGCAGTGCGCCATTGGTGTATGGTGCAAATAGTTTGCCGTATGGAACCAGCAATGTGCTTACTGGCCTAGGGCCTGGTACTTATGTAGTGCATACCAAAGATGCCAATGGTTGTATAAAAGATACGATTATTTTAATTACTTCTCCAGGGGCACTATTGGGTACTAATGTTGCTGTCAGCAATGTAACGTGTTTGGGCTTGACGAATGGCAGTATCAATTATGCAGCTAATGGTGGTACACTTCCTTTGCAATATGCACTCGATGCTGGAACCTATTCTTCATTTGCTAATTATCCTAATCTTGCGCCTGGTACTTATACAATCCATATCAAAGATGCTAATAATTGTATCAAAGATACTATCATTATAATTGTACAACCATCTACAGTGCTTAGTGCAAGTATAGCAAGTGTTGTTCAGCCTAATTGCAGTGGCACAGCTGGCGCAATTAATGGCGCAGGTGCTGGTGGCACAGCACCTTACACTTATTCTATCAATGGTACTACTTATAATGCAAGTAATAGCTTTACCAATTTATCATCGGGTACATACACCATATACGTAAAAGATGCTGGTGGATGCGTGGCTACTGTAACAAGTTTGTTGTCATCGCCGGGTAATATTATTTATACGGGTGCTACTATTGTGCAGCCTACTTGCGTAACCAACGCTTCTATTACTGTAACTGCATCTGGAGGAACACCACCTTTAACTTTTGCAATTGGCGCAGGCGCATTTAGTAGTAATAATGCATTTACGGGTTTAGTAGCAGGCTCTTATACATTGCATGTAAAAGATAACAATAATTGTACCCATGATACCATTATTACTTTGGTGCAACCTTCTATTCCACAAATAGCTATTAGTACTATTACCAATGCTTCATGTAGTTCGCCAAACTCTGGTAGTATTGCAGTAGTTAGTACTGGTGGTACTGGTGTAAAAACTTATTCTATTAATGGCGGAGCTTTTACAAGCGCAGCTTCCTTTAGTAGTTTGGCAGCTGGCAGCTATACAATTGTGGTAAAAGATGTAAATGGCTGTACGTCTTTTGCTACAGCTACAATTGTAAGTAATAATACAGTTGCCTTTGCTACGGTAACTGCTACTAATGTAGGTTGTAGTGGAACTCCTTTGGCTACAATAACTGTTAGTGGCGTAGGTGGAAATTTGCCTTATCAATACAAGATTAATACAAATGCTTTTCAAAGCGTCGGCACATTTACCAATTTAAATGGAGGTACATATACCATTACAGTGCAAGATGCAAGTGGCTGCTCCAAAACTACTTTAGTTACTGTGCAGTCTTCTGTAGGATTTTCATTGACTGCCTTTACCAAAGTAAATGCCACATGTACGAATCCTGGAAATGGCACGATTAGCGCCACTGTAATAGGTGGCATTGCGCCAATTGTTTATAATTTGAACGGAACAAACTATGCAGGATCTAACTACAATGGTTTAGCTCCAGGTACATATACATTTACAGCTACAGATGCTAATGGTTGTAGCTTATCTAGCACTACTATCATTACTGGGCCACCGCCACTTTGGTTTATCAATACTTTGGTAGTATTGCCGCCTTGTTACGGTGGCTTTGGAAGTATCTCTGCAAATGGCACTGGTGGTTTGGCACCTTACACGTTTAGTTTAAATACAAATGCGTATGCAAGCACTGCTAATTATACCAATTTGCCTGCAGGCAATTATACTATTCATTTAAAAGATGCCAATGGTTGTATACACGATACCATTATAAATTTAATACAACCAAATCCTGTGTTGGCCAATAACTTAAATGTAAGTAACGCTAGTTGTGGTGGTGCTGCTACAGGAAGTGTTAGCGTTACTGGTGGCGGAACAGCAGGGCCATATCAATACAATATTAATGGAGGTGCTTGGGGGGCTACAAATATATTTACTGGCTTGGGAGTAGGCTCTTATACAATAGGTGTAAAAGATGCAAATGCATGCACAGCAACTATTATAGCAAGTATAAATAATAATGGTAATTTTTATTTTGGCTCAAGTAGTATTGTGAATCCTCTATGTGTGGGTGCTGGTAATGGGTCTATTACATTTAGCGGTAGTGGCGGTGCGACACCTTATACATACAAGATGAATGGAGGTACTTATCAACCTGCTAACACATTTACAGGTATTGCCGCTGGTGCATACACATTATATGTTAAGGATAATGCTGGTTGTATAGTATCACAGGTGATAAATATGCCTAACCCCAATCCATTACAGTATAATTCCATTTTTATCAATCCTCCGCTTTGTAATAATGATAGTAATGCAATTGTTACAGTGGCAGGAAGCGGTGGGTCTGGTGTTATCACCTACAGATTAGATGCAGGTACCTATCAAGCTACTGGTAGTTTTACAAGTTTGCTTGCTGGTATACATACGCTTACAATCAAAGATGCAAATGGATGTATGATGGATAGTATAATTAATATTAGTAATCCATCACCTACAGCATTTAGTAATATTGCAATTACTAATCCGGGCTGCTTTGGGCCAGGTAATGGTAGCATTGCAATTACGGGTAATGGTGGTGCTTTGCCATATAGTTATCAAATAAATACAAATGGTTATTCCGCCAATAATAATTTTAATCCATTGCTAGCAGGTACTTACACACTATGTATTAAAGATGCTAATAATTGTACTAATTCTACTACTGTTGTTTTGTTGAATAGTGTAGGAGTGAATTTTTCTCAACTACAAAAAGTACTGCCACAATGCAAAAATAGCAGTAATGGTAGCCTTACTATCACAGCTACCTCTCTAAATCCACCTTTGAATTATAGCATCAATGGAGGAGCAACTAATACTACTGGATTGTTTACAGGCCTAGCCACTGGCACATTTTCTATTCATGCTGCAGATGCAGCGGGTTGTTATAAAGATTCGATAGTTACGCTTATAGCACAATCTAATTTACGTTTAGATTCAGCAAGCTATACTTCCACACTTTGCTTTGGCGATAGCAGCGGTGCAGCAGTATTGTATGCTTCAGGAGGCAATGGCAATTTAACTTATGCTTATAATACCTCTGCCTATATTACTAGTAATTTGCTATTAGGCTTAACTAATACTACTTACACTTTGCATGTAAAAGATGCAATTGGTTGTATTGTTGATACTATCATTACCATTAGTGCACCACCTCTTTTATATTTTTCTAATAGCATCATCACCAATCCGTATTGCAATGGTAGCCAAGATGGAAGCATTGCTATTTTTGCAGGAGGCGGAACTATGCCTTATCAATATAGCATTAATACAAATCCATTTAGTACTACAACAAATTACACCAATTTAATTCAGTCCAATTACACATTTCATATTCAGGATGCGAATGGTTGCCATCATGATACTACAATATTTTTAATGGGACCAGATATTGTTTATTTTTCAGCATTTAGCATTACAAATATTACTTGCTTTGGTGCTAGTGATGGTACAATTTCAGCTACGGCCAATGGAGGATTAGCGCCTTATCAATATGCATTAAATAATAATCCGTTTAGTACTTCCAATCAGTTTACAAGTTTGCCTGCGGGGCAATACACGTTAAATGCAATAGATAACCAAGGCTGCCTAATAGACACCATCATAATTATCACAGCTCCTGTAAGTAATATTGCAATCAATGTTATAAATATTGTAAATAATAAGTGCCGTGGCGATAGCACAGGTAGTATACAAGTTGGTGGTTTGGGTGGTACATTGCCATATACCTATTCATTTAATAATACCTCCACTTATTCTGCATCTAGCCAATACAATAATTTGCCTGCAAGTACTTATACCGTGTTTGTAAAAGATGCCAATGGGTGCACAAATGATAGCGCAATAGATGTAATAGAACCAGATAGCAGTGCGCAAATATTTTTGATTAGCTCTACAAAAAATAGTTGCATTGGTGTGTATGATGCCACATTAACGGTTAGTGCAAAAAATGGATTCAGGCCCTATAATTATTTTTTAAATGGAATATCCCAATTGAAAGATAGCATGTTTGATGGATTGATACCTGGTGATTTTGTAGTAGAAGTAATAGATAGTATTGGCTGCAGAAGTACTGGTAAATATTTTATTGATAGTAGCACTCGAAAACCAAATATTATACTAACAGATATTAAAAATAATATTTGCAAATACGATATTATTGGCCAAAGTGCATGGACATACAATAATGTGTATTACCCAGTAACTGCAATTGTAAATCAGGATACAATATTTAGTGATACCAGTATACAGTATTTAAATAATGGTAATTATGTTTTGCATATTGTAGATGATAAAGGGTGCAAAGCCGATACTAGTTTTACCATTTCATATACTAATAGTATGGAAATAGCAGTTACTGCTACTGATGCTAGTTGCAGTGGTGCTGGTGATGATGGGAAGGTAAGTGTAGAAGCAAAAAATGGGACAGCGCCATATACCTTCAATTGGAGTTTGCCTCAGCCAAGTAATCTAAGCGCAATAGATAAAATTGGGTATGGTGCTTATTCCATAGTAGTTGTAGATAATGAAGGATGTATAGATTCTGCAAACTTTATCATTGCATATTATCCATGTTGTACTATTTGGATGCCAAATGTATTTAGTCCAAATCATGATGGATTGAATGACAATGTAATTTTAAAACCATCGGGACCTGTTAGCTTTGAAAACCTCTCTATTTATAATAGGTGGGGAATTAAAGTTTTTGAAACCAATAATTACAATACATTGTGGGATGGTAAATATTTAGAGCAAGATTGCGATATGGATACTTATTTTTTTATCATGAGATATACTTGTCCATTAAGCAAAAGAACATTAATTAAAAAAGGAGATATTACATTAATTCGATAATGTTTTGCATATAGATTTGTAATATTGCATTTGGTATGAAAAACAAGCACGTTTTATTTATTTGGTTATTATTCTTTGTAGCTATTGCATTTTTTGCATGCAGTGGAAATACTGCTAATAAAAAAAATGCTGAGAATGAGGAAATTGCAGATTTGACAAGTAAAATAAAAGTAAAACCAAGTGATGCATTGCTGTATTTTTCTAGGGCAGAAGTTTATCATGGTTTGCATAAAGATTCTTTAGCTGTTTTAGATTATATACAAGCAGTAGAATTAGATAGTACAAAAGCAAAATATTATAGCGCAGCTGCGAATGTATTATTTAATATGAAAGATGTAAGAAGCATAACTTATATTAATAAGGCATTGCAACTAAATCCGAATGATATTACTGCCCACTTAAAAATTGCTACTATACATTTTTATTCCAAAAATTATCCAGATGCATTTAAAAGTATTAATACTGTATTGCGCAATGATGTGTATAATTATGATGCATACTTTTTAAAAGGAATGTGTTATAAAGATATGGGAGATACTGTTAGTGCTACATCTAGTTTTCAAACAGCGGCACGAATTAATCCTGAAAATCCAGATCCATATTTGCAATTGGGTTTAATATTGGCGAATACAGATGAGAAGCAAGCAAAATTATATTTAGAAAGTGCGTTTAAAGCAGATACAAATAATGTAGAACCACTTAATGCAATTGGTTTAATTTATCAAGGCAAAAAAGATAATGCAGCTGCAAAAAAAGAATTTATACGCTGCATTAATGCAAAGCCAGGTTTTGCAAAAGCATATTATAATATTGGTTGCATATTGATAGATGAAGATAGCTTGCCAAAAGCACAACGTCAATTTGATATAGCAGTAAAGCATGAACCGCAATACGTAGAAGCGTTTTTCAACAGAGGATTATGTAAAGAGATGCAAAAAGATATTGCAGGTGCTTTGCAAGATTATGAGCAAGCATTGTTGTTAAATCCAGATTTTAAGTTGGCAATAGATGGTAAGAAAAGATTGCGTAAATAAATTTTTCAAGAAAATTTCATTAGCTATTCACTTAATTAAATCCTATAATTAGTCTATGCAAAAAATTAAAAAACTCCTTTCTGGTATTTTAATTGGGATACTATTGTTTTTAGTAGTCGGCTATTTTTCGTCTAGCACAATTCGCAACATGATCAAATATAATTTCGCAGATATTAATGACTATCAAATTTTCCCTAAACGAGATATAGCAAAACCTGCAGCAGCTATTCATTTTCCTACAAGCAATCTGCCATTTTATTTGAGCGAAGTAATACCTCAAGCGAATGGTAATTTTGAAAAATATCTTGCAGATAATCAATCTGTAGCTTTTTTAATTATCCATAACGATACCCTGCAATACGAAAAATATTTTGAGAATTACAATGCGAGTTCTATCGTTACATCATTCAGCATGGCAAAGTCTGTAACCAGTATTTTAATAGGATGTGCATTGCAAGATAGTTTGATTCATTCTGTGCAAGAACCAATAACTAACTATATAACAGAGTTGAAAAATAAAAAAGGTTTTGATAAAATTACTATTGAACATTTATTAAAAATGACTTCTGGAATTCATTTTAATGAAAGCTATTGGAATCCATTTGGCGAGGCTGCAAAGTTTTATTATGGAGATGATATTAAAAACTACATCGCTAATCTGCGTATCGAATATCCAGCTGGAGAAAAATTTGATTACATCAGCGGCAATACACAATTGCTTGGATTGATTCTAGAAAGATCCTTGAAAACTAAAACTGTAACTGCTTACTTGCAAGAAAAAATTTGGACACCTTTAGGTATGGAATACGATGCCAGTTGGAGTATGGATAATGAAAAAGATGGCATGGAAAAAACATTTTGTTGCATTAATGCCAGGGCCAGAGATTTTGCAAAAATTGGCGAATTGTATTTGCATAAAGGCAATTGGAATGGTAAACAAATCATTAATACCGATTGGGTGACACAATCTACCAAAGTAGATACAAGCAATGGCAGTGCATGGTTTTATCAGTATCAATGGTGGCTGCCATCGCAAGAAGGCGATTTTATGGCACAAGGCATATTAGGGCAATATATTTATGTAAATCCTAATAAAAACATAGTAATAGTAAGGCTTGGAAAAACTACTGCAGATGCAGAATGGAAAGAATTATTTATGCAGATAGCTAAATTGTATTAATTTGTTTGTAAATATTTACAAATAAATATCTATAACCATTTTTGTATCGTGTACCTTTGTGCAAAAATTATTCAGCATATGCCTATCATTGCACCTAGCCTTTTAGCCGCAGATTTTACCAACCTTCAATCTGCTATTAATTTAATAGAAAACAGCCAAGCCGATTGGTATCATTTAGATGTAATGGATGGTGCGTTTGTGCCAAATATTAGTTTTGGGCAGCCAGTAATTGCTGCATTAAAACTAAAATCCTCTAAATTTTTTGATGTGCATTTAATGGTAGAAAAGCCAGAACGCTATGCCGAAGATTTTAAAAAAGCAGGTGCAGATTTACTTACAGTGCATGCAGAAGCTTGCATTCATTTGCACAGAAATATTCAACAGATAAAAGCATTAGGTATGCAAGTAGGTGTGGCATTAAATCCTCATACACCAATAGAATGCTTGCAGTATATTATTCAGCATATCGATTTGGTTTGCTTAATGAGTGTAAATCCAGGCTTTGGTGGACAAAAATTTATTGAAACTACTTATCAAAAAATTCGTGAAGTAAAACAAATGATTGACGCTACATTTTCTAGCGCAATTATTGAAATAGATGGAGGAGTAACACTCCAAAATGCAAAAGATTTAGTAGATGCTGGAGCTACTGTATTAGTGGCAGGAAATACAGTTTTCTCTGCTACTAATCCCACACAAATGATAGCAGACCTAAAAGCTGTAAAATAACCTTAGCTTTCCCACAAATATTTTTACTATCTTTCCGTTTAGTATTTATTAATGAAATTTTATTTTTCTACAGTATTGTTTTTGCTATTGAGCATAGTACTGCATGCACAATTAAAAACTGCAACATTACGTGGCAAAGTGCTTGATGCGAATGCAAAACCTTTGGCAAATGTAATAGTGAAAGAACCAATTTTAGATGTGGGTATGGAAACAAAAAAAGATGGTACTTTTGAATTAATCTTGCCTGCTAATACTTTTTTAAGTATTCAGTTTTTTAAACCTGGGTATAAAATTATAGAATATCAATACCGCCTAAACAACAACGAAAAGAAAAATATTTCTATTACGCTTGCTACAACTACTTCCTCTTTAGGTCAAGTAGTAAAGCGGGCTAGCAGAAATCGTGGTGATGCAGGTAATGTAAAAATTAATGTAGCGCAAGCAGGCATCATGCCAAGTACAATTGGTGGGGTAGAGGGTTTGCTAAAAGTATTTTTAAGTGGAAATAATAACGAACTAACTAGCCAATATAATGTGCGCGGTGGCAACTTTGATGAGAACCTAGTTTACATCAACGACTTTGAAGTGTACAGACCATTTTTGGTTCGCAGCGGGCAGCAAGAAGGCCTTAGTATTATCAATAGCGATTTGGTAAATAATATCAATTTTAGCACAGGTGGTTTTCAAGCAAAATACGGCGATAAAATGAGCAGCGTTTTAGATGTGCAATATCGTAAACCAAAAAAGTTTGGCGGCTCAACTACTGCTAGTTTGTTGGGTGTTGGCGCACATGTAGAAGGTATTAGCAGAAATAGTAAATTGAGTTATTTGATAGGTGTTCGCCAAAAAAGTAATCAGTATTTGTTAGGCGCACAGCAAACGAGTGGAGTATATAATCCATCATTTACAGATATGCAAGCCATGATTAATTATACATTTAATGATAAATGGAGCATGGAGCTTTTGGGTAATTATGCGCGCAACAGATTCAATTATATTCCAGAAGAATTAAACTCTAGTTTTGGATTAATTAATAAAGCATTTAATTTAAACATTAGATACATTGGTAGCGAAACAGATCAGTTTGATTCTAGATTCGCAGGCTTGAGTTTTACAAATACTGTGAATGATAAATTGACTTTAAAATATTTGGCATCTGGTTTTCAAACCAACGAATACGAGACTTATGATTTGAATGGCGAATATATTTTAGGCGAAATAGAAACCGATTTAGGTAAAGATAATTTTGGACAAGTAAAGTACGCATTAGGCACAGGCATCGTACATACATTTGCACGCAATTATTTAACCATGAATGTATTAAATGTTGGACATCGTGGTACTTATGACAAAGGCAAACATTTTTACCAATGGGGTGTAAATGTAAACGCAACAAATATCAATGATCAACTAAACGAATGGGAGCGCAGAGATAGCGCTGGGTTTAGTCAACCTGCAAGCACTACAGAGTTGTATATGGCACGCAGATACAAAGCAGAAAATAATTTCAATTACCAAGTGCTTAGTGGTTTTATGCAAGATAATCTTGCCTTTGATAGTGCAGGCATTAGCCTTACTTATGGCTTGCGTTTTAATTATAATAATTTAAACAAAGAATTTTTTGCAAGCCCAAGAGCGCAAGTAAGTTGGAACCCAAAAAAATGGAAACGCGATGCTATTTTGCGTGGTGCAATAGGTGCATATATTCAACCGCCTTTTTATAGAGAGTTGCGCAACTATGATGGTGTAATTAATACAAATGTAAAAGCACAAAAAAGTGCGCATTTGGTAATTGGTACCGACTACAATTTTAAAAAATGGGATAGACCATTTAAGCTAACAGCAGAAACCTATTATAAATATTTATGGGATTTAGTGCCTTACGAATACGATAATGTGCGCATTAGATATTGGGGCCGTAATAATGCTGTGGGTTATGCAGCTGGCACAGAAATGCGTTTGTATGGTGATATTGTAAAAGGTGCAGAAAGTTGGGTAAGTATGGGTGTAATGAAAACTGGCGAAAATATTTTAGACGATAAAAGTTATAAATATGCCAGTGGTGTTTTGGTAGATAGTGCTAATCCTGGTTATATACCAAGGCCTACAGATAGTCGATTTACATTTGGCTTATTTTTTCAAGATTATTTTCCAACCAATAAAAATATTAAAGTGCATATCAATGGTATGTATGGCACCGGCTTGCCATTTGGCCCGCCAGATAATAATAGATATGGCGATACATTGCGCTTGCCAAGTTATAGACGCGTAGATATGGGCTTTAGTGCTTTGCTGGTAGATGGAGAAAAAAAGAACAAACCTTATTACAGCATCTTTCATAAAATGAATAGCATTTGGTTAAGCGTAGAAGTATTTAATTTACTTGGTATCCGCAATACCATTAGCTACCAATGGATCCAAGATCGCGGCACAGAAAGAACTTATGCTGTGCCAAATAGATTAACTAGTAGGTTGCTGAATGTAAAGTTGTTGGTGAAGTGGTAGGGTTATTCGACAATTTTGCGGTAATAGAATCTTGAAGCTAATATTCTCTAATTTATTGTAGTTTTTCCATGTGATCTAAATCTTTAGGCTATCTGAAACTATTTTATTGTTCTATAAATCCCAATATCCAATAATGTTTATTTGTCATCCTTCAATATCAATTACTTTTTTATTCTCGTAACATTCTTCAAAAGTTACTCCATCAAATTCAGTCAGTAAATCTATTCGTAAAGGAGGATATCTTAATTGAATAATATTTGCATTTTTGTAAAATCTTTTACATTTAATTAAAAAAATATAAACCCTAATTTATTGGCTCAAAAAAATACTTTTTTGTATTTATCGTGTTGGTGTTTAACCAAATATCTAAATCTCCTATATATATTGGGTGTTCATGCATGCCAACAGCAAAACCACCAA